>CAZLPE010000260.1:0-1752 GCA_964561325.1 uncultured Flavipsychrobacter sp. | reverse complement strand
TTCAACAAATGGCGAGTAGCAAACAACAAGACTACTCGCCTATTCTACTAATTGGCCTACCTACGCCCGCTCCGGCACATAATTCAGCGCAACAATGCATTAAACTATTGCGACTATATCGCAGACATGATGCATTCCAAGAGATTTAACTAAGTATGTAACAACTCTTTATCTATTTCCTTTTCATGACTTAATGCATAGGAAATGGCTACTTTCATAAATTCATTCAAAGTAACTTTTTTGGCAGCAGCCATTCTTGCAGCTTTTCTATGCATATCTGCGGAAACCCTAATATTGAAACTACCTTTATAAGCTTTCTCAGGTTGTTTGTTCAATTCTACGCAAGTCTCCAGATAATCATCAACAGCCTCCTTAAAAGCCGCTTTCAGATCAGTTACAGACTCGCCTTCAAATGTAACCAAGTCATTTATGCCAATAACTTTTCCGTAAAAGACATCATCCTCTGCACTAAATTGAACTGTAGACAGATAGTTTTTATATTCCAATACGTCACTCATTTTTTGTCAGTTTACCGTTTGCAACTAAATGATCAATTACCAGACTTATAGCATATGCTTTAACAATATTCCCAGGGTGTGGCTTATGCAAGCTAATTACAGCGTCGTTTTCGTCTACAAATTTCCTGCGAGACCCACCGGTTTTTCCCTTTTTCCGCTCAGAATACCCATAATACTCTAACACCTTAACTAACTCATCCCAAGTAAAATCTTTAGGATTAGATAGCAGTCTCTCAATTAGTTTTTCATATTTACTCACTATCAGACATTAAAACAATTGCGACTAAATTTCAGTTACAAACTTAACTCTTTTTGTCCAATTTTTCACCTATTATAAAAATCACGCCCATCGCTCCGGCACATAATTCAGCGCAACAATACCACAGTCGAACGCTACAGTATTAACCAACTTTAGTTGCTTTATAGCAGATAATGAACTGAAAACAGAAAGACCGGTACCTCTTGCTGCCGGATTAATAAATAAATGGTAGTCGTCTACAAGGTCGTGAGCAATAAGGGCCGATACAAACGCGGCGCCTCCATAGGCTATTATATCGCCGCCCTCTTCATTTTTCAAGCGGTTAATCTCTTCTGCAAGGTCGCCGGTAGCGAGTGTGGTGTTGGCCCATTCGTGGGTATCGAGGGTTTTAGAAAATACCACCTTTTTAGCGCTGTTTATTTTTGCTGCGCCTTCCTGTTCAGGGTTAGCAGCCCAATAGGGTATAAAGCCCTGCGCCAGCTTACGCCCCATAGCGATACAATCTACCGGTTCGGTAATAGCCGTAACATAGTTTTTTAATGCATCGTCCCAGTTCCATACCATGAAGTCCATTTCTCCATTAGGCCCCGCTACAAAGCCGTCCACACTCATTTGCACCTGTAGTTTCAGTTTTCTCATATTGCTTGGTTTATCGCAAAAATAGCTGGCATTCGCAATAATTGTTGGTAGCAATTGCACCATTTTAGGTGTTATTGCGACAAAATACGTCAAAGAATATCCTATAAGAAACCATCAAATAATTGTAAGGAAATAAAAACTAAGATTTATTGGTTAGCAATGAACTATACTTTCAAAATAGTAACATGCAAATTTTTTCGACCGATTTCTCGTTTTTAGCGCTAATAGAACAAAAATTAAATCCAAACTAATATTACCATTCACTATCTTTAGTGTTGATACTTGAAAAGCGACGCTCAATGAAAAACCTATTACTCCTTTTATTATTTGCGGTGG
>CAZLPE010000259.1:0-1832 GCA_964561325.1 uncultured Flavipsychrobacter sp. | reverse complement strand
ATCTTGGCGATGTGGTATGCGGCGACGGTAGTATCATAGGCGACTCTGCCACAAATATTACCAGCATTACGCCGGGTATGATAGACCCTACGCATACGCCAGATGTTACAGAGAGCGCTCTTTCTCATAATTTCAGTCTGTTGCCTACATCCGTCTGTATTAACCGCGGCGATACAGCGCTTGTAAGTTTACCATCAACAGACTATTCTGGCAATGCCCGTTTGGTAGGTGGACTGGTAGATATAGGAGCTTACGAAAATTCTGAAAGTACGCTGAATACGGCAAAACAAACGGCTGTAGCAATAGCGTTGTACCCCAATCCAGCAAGCAATATACTCTTTATAAGCTTACCCAAGGCCGTAGGCGAAATAGAATTGATAGATGTTGCGGGCCATAGGGCAGCGATATATAAAGTAGCGGTTTCGCCGTTTGCGTTAGATGTTTCTGCCATGCCACGCGGCATATTTATTGCAAAATGGCATACAGATCGCGGTGAATATGCCGAAAAAATGCTGGAGTTAAAATAATCGCTCCTGCTTGGTTGCTGGTATAAACTACACCAATTCAAAGACCAAGCTGTCTATGGCCGCTCTACCCCTCCCATTTCTTCAATATGCTGACAATCGTTGCACTGCGCTACTACTGGCCATGTACAGTACCAGCGGCGGGTCTGGGATCGCCCTTGAAAGGGCAAAACCCCATAGCGGTGGGCATCGCCTATCGCTATGGGGTCGGAAGACTAAGGACATCGCGTGTTTTAATTCTGTGTTTGGTTAAAAATGCGTATTTATTTGTAGTTCATTTTAATGTATACTATAGAGTCATTCAATATATTTTCAAATAAATCAATTTCTTTTACTTTAATTTCAGCAACTGTTGTGTCATTTAGTATTCGACTTTGAGTATAAACCATTTTTGTTCTCGCAAACTGCGGTGTTTTAACTTCAGATATATCCATACAAACTCGCAAAATATTATCAGACACAAACTCACGCCCAATACTATCAAAGTTTGGCGGCAATCTTTTATATATATATTTTTATTATATATAAAGGAATTCCGGTATTTCGTTCTATATACTCCTCTTGGTAGCAGGTGCCATTTACACAATCTATGGTTCTTAAGAATTTATTGCACTTAAATTTATTGCCACATATATGCAACACAGTATCAATACCTGTATTAAGAACCCAGTTAATCACATATTTTCCACTAAAAATGGTATCCCCTGCCTTACGAGGGTAATATACTTCTTTGGGCCCACAATCACTCATTAAATAATGATACTTAATTTGTTTTTTCGTTTTACTTGATGTGTAAATACCTGATGGCTCACAAGGATAAGGTACTACGTTAAATATCGAATCAACAACAATAGTTCTACGACACCGATAGCCAAAACCCGCCATAACATAATATATCGTATCTTTGATATTTACATAGAAAAAATCATTCAAATACGAATTATCATTTTTAATGACACTTGAATATATCAAATATTTATTTCTTAGAGCATTTTTATTGTTGATTCCGCAACTATAGATTGCAATGAAGCACAATAAGCATGCGGGAATTTTAGTATATTTCATTTTGTCTTGTTTTTCTAGGCGAATTCCGGTGGTTCGTGATGCTGGTTCATAAGGTCTGAAGAATTGCATGGTAGCCGGTTAGTAACCGGCGTTTTGCGCAAACTAAAAGGTTATCTCCTATACACTGTCAGATAGGCTGTCTTGGGAGTGTTGTGCCATGTTATCATGGCGCTGTCGGTGAGGTGCAAGATGTAAAAAGGGTCTTTTTTTCGGGTCGATAATTTTAGGGCGCAGGTTGCGGCT
>CAZLPE010000258.1:0-1872 GCA_964561325.1 uncultured Flavipsychrobacter sp. | reverse complement strand
GTTGAACTTGAAGGTATTATATGGATTTTTTGTTGCCAATACCACTCAACACCTTAGGCGTTAGACCTCTTTTTCCTGATTACCGGAGGCTTCACCTACGGCTATGCAAATTTTAGCCCATTCGGGCTAAGTGTATAGTGCTGTAGAATTCAGTGACGAACATGCGATATTGGTCTGCCGATTTTTGATGTTTTAGCTGTTTGCTCGTTTAATATGGTTAGCGACCTTCACCATATGAATCACCTCCCGTTTAACCCCAACTAACGGCATGCCATTGGCTACGATTAAGTAAATGCGCTATCTTTCAGCTATGAATTTGGCTACCGCCCCTTTACGCCTCGCTGCGCGCATTGTGCTGCTGCTGCCCATGGCTGCGCTATGGGCGGGTTGCGGCCAGCAAACGGGCGAGGGCGCGGCGGTGCAACGCCAACGCAACAAACAGGCTATAGATACGGCGGTGGCTATGCTGAAAACAGGAAATATAGTGTTGCGCATGGGCCGGGCTACCGACAGCTACATGCTGAGCCTGCTAAACCAGACAGATAAATCTTATTCGCATTGCGGTATAGTAGTTGTAGAGGGAGGATACCCCTTTGTATACCACAGCATAGGCGGCGAGGATAATCCGGAGGCGCGAGTGCGGCGCGATTCGGCGGTGTATTTTTTTTCGCCCCAACGCAATAATGCAATAGCCGTTGTGCAATACGATCTCGACGATAGCGGTATAAACGCGCTGGCCGCTACCGCCAAAGACTACTACCGCCGGCGTGTGCGGTTTGATCTTAAATTTGACCTGAAAACCGACGACCAACTATATTGTACCGAGTTTGTATATAAAGCGCTGACCTATGCCGCCCGCGATACGGCCTACCTGCCCACCAGCCGCCTGCCTGCCGGCTATTATGTAGCGCCTGATAATCTGTATATTAACAAACATGCACGGCTCATTTGGCATACGCAATTTAAATAATAGCGTAACTTTGCGCTCTAAAATATTATAAATAATGACCAAATTATTGCGCTCCATAACGATCTTACTGCTTGCCGCAATGGCGCTGACGAGCTGTAATAAAAACACACCCAAGGAGGTTGCCGGCGCATGGTTGAACTGTTTCTGGAAGCTGGACTACGACGGCGCTAAAAAATACTCTACCGAAGAAACAAAGAATCTGCTGATGCAGGTAGAGCAGTTGGCCAATGCCGTGAGCGATTCGGACCGAAAGCAAATGAAAAAACTGGTAATAGACATTAAAGATGTAAAAGAGGAAGCCGATAAAGCGGTGGTTACTTATACACTGTCTGAAAACCCATCGAAAGAGCAATACCTGAATCTGGTAAAAAATAAAGGACAATGGCAGGTAATGTTTACCAAGAGCGATGAAATGCAGCAAGCGCAGGAAGTAACCCCCGAACACAATACCGATACCGACACCACAGGCCCCGCCACCCAAACAATAGAGGTGAGCGTGCCCACCGACACCGCCAAACACAAAGAACAAACCAACGCGCTGGAAGGCAAATAAGCGCCAACTCAGATATACTAATAAACAACCGGGCGATCCACATGGGTCGCCCGGTTGTTTATGGGCAATGCGGGCCGTAACGCCAGCGCTACGCTTCACAAAAAAATACCAAGTACACGTTTTTTACCTATTTTCGTAAAAATCCTGCTATGAAACGCCTGTTAACAATATTGATGGTTTTTGCCGGTTCGGTATGTATGGCGCAGGTGAATTTGGTGATGAATCCGAGTTTTGAGCAATATTCAAACTGTCCTGATAATGCAGATGAAATAAAATATTCGGTTAATTGGATGAGTCTTGATTCTCTGTGGAGTCCACCTGATTGGGCACATGCGCCTTTTGGTGTTCC
>CAZLPE010000257.1:0-1888 GCA_964561325.1 uncultured Flavipsychrobacter sp. | reverse complement strand
TTCGACTACATTATCCTAAATCAAATACACGTCCCACACCTACCTCTCTCAAAAAAACATCATCGTGAGACACCACTATCAGCGTGCCGCGATAAGTGTTTATTGCAGCAAAATTCAATCATTTAACATAAATATAAAATATAATGAAAAAACATACTAAAACTCATTTCACCTACCCTATTGGGAAGCAAAGGGTATGCGCAAACAGGCGCACTACCATTGACGCTACGGCAAGTCCGGCGATGTTGTAGTAACCATCTACATTCGGCCTACCTCCGGCTGCATGTACAAATTTTCAATGGGCAAGTGTTTCGTTATCCTTCGCTGCTTGCCCTGCCATATGGGGCTGCACTCCCGCAGATTTTGATATGGGAGATGATACAATAGGTTGTACTTCAACTTCAGATGTAGGTAGCAATAGTTGCTCTGGACACACAGTTTCGGGAACTTGGTCTCCAACATCAGGCTCGGCTTTAGACAATGTTGTAATCACTATATATTAATTTTAACAACAGCCAACACCAAGAACATCTACGCTATAATTTCAAACTATCCCTTTTATGAAAAAAATCAAAATTATTGCTTTTATATTCATATCAGCATTTGCTTTTTCACCTCGTGCACAAATCATCAACACAGTAGCTGGAGATGGAGGAATCGGTTACACTGGCGATAGTATCCTATCAGTTACTGCAAGGTTGACTTTCCCACTGGGCGTTACATTAGACAATGCAAACAACATTTATATTGGCGACAATGGCAATTGTAGGATTCGGAAAATAAATATTGCGACAGGCATCATCACTACTATAGCTGGCACCGGCGTGGCTGGCTATAGTGGTGATGGTGGGCCTGCAAGTATAGCTAAGATAAATGAGCCGCATGAATTAGCTTTTGACATCATTGGCAACTTATATTTTGCAGACCACAGAAACAATTGTGTCCGTAAAATTGATACGTCCGGTATTATTTTCACTATAGCTGGAACAGGCATAGCGGGGTATAGTGGCGATGGAGGACCAGCTACCGCTGCTCGCATTAACCGCCCTTGGGGAATAACAACAGATGAAAATAAGTGTATTTACATTACAGAAGAATTGGGCTTCCGGGTTCGAAAAATAGATTCGTTTGGTATAATTACTACAGTAGCCGGCAATGGAATAGGTGGACTACCCGGCGATGGAGGACTGGCAACTAACGGATGCTTAATAAGACCAATGGGGATAAAAACCGATGCGTCAGGAAATTTATATATTGCCGATCAAAGCCATTACAGGGTGCGTAAAGTAAACAGCTCCGGTTTAATATACTCCATTGCAGGCGGTGCAATAGCAGGATATAGTGGCGATAATGGCCCCGCTACAGCAGCGTTACTGAATTCCCCCACGGCAGTTGCCCTTAACACGGCAGGAGAGATACTTATATCTGACATACAGAACAACTGTATCAGAAAAATAGATGCAGCCGGAATTATTACTACCATTACAGGCAATGGCACCAGCGGCTTTAGCGGCGACGGCGGCCCTGCAACTGCGGCTTTACTTTATCAGCCTGGTCAGATTGCCATTACCTCTACTGGCGCAATATATTTTTGCGATGCAGCCAATGGTCGCATCCGCATAATACAGAACAACTATGCACCACATTTTACCCATGGTGTTTTTCAAACCCTTACTGCTTGCCCCGGAACTGTGGGTATAGACACCCAACTACAGGCTGTAGATGCTAACCCATGGCAATCTCTTACTTGGAATGTTGTTGCAGCGCCGGCACGTGGCGTAGCTATGGTGAGCTATACAACGCTATCCCTCGGCGCTTTACTTACGCCCACAGGTCTAACCTATACACCCGACATTGGCTACATAGGTCCCGACACGTTTAAGGTAAG
>CAZLPE010000256.1:0-1952 GCA_964561325.1 uncultured Flavipsychrobacter sp. | reverse complement strand
CACCTACTTAAACTGCTTAAAATAATACGTCACATCGTTTTCTTCCAGTATCATTTCACCATTCTGGCACTTTACTACTTTTAGTATTCTTGGGTTCTTGCCGTCGCAGTCGAGCGAAAGGTCGGTACCGAGGTTTTTAACAAACCACGAAGGCTTGTCGGAGGGATCTTTGCCGCTGTATATAAAACCCTGCTTACCGTCGGTAGACGGGCCGGTGATGTACACGGTGCGTATAGCCACTGCATTGTCCAGGCTCTCGCCTTGTTCTTTGGTCGATCGTTTATATACCGTCCACTTACCTATCATTTGGTCTATGCTGGTGATCGTGTCTATTTTTTCAGCCGTCGGCAATATGATCAGCGCGCCCGTATCCGATTTGTCGGG
Organism: uncultured Flavipsychrobacter sp.; assembly: GCA_964561325.1. GTDB lineage: Bacteria > Bacteroidota > Bacteroidia > Chitinophagales > Chitinophagaceae > Nemorincola. The sequence continues at coordinate 1,568 of CAZLPE010000256.1, read as the reverse complement.
CTCCAGCAAATACATATGCTTCTCATCAACAAATACCAGATTTGTGGGCCGTTTCATAGCTACCCTGAACCTTGCAGTGCCCAGGTCCAGTATGCTGTCTTCGTTTATAGTATAGGTGCCATTGTATATAAAGCCATTCTGGTAATGATAGCTCATGGTATCCTTGGCCTTAAAGGCTATGTAAAAAGTGTCGGTAAAAGCTACCACCGACGAATCGAGCCCCATGCGTTTCACCTCCTTCCATCTGCTGCGGGGTATCTTCAATGGCTGCTTCTTGCGGTCGCAAAACGCTACAACCGGCAACAACATAAGCAATATAAAAAGCAGTTTTCTCATAATACACCTTTTGCAACAGGACCGGCCGGCATAAACCCGCCTGCCAACAACGCAAAAATAATTGAATATACCGCCACTACGCGTTTATTTTTCATCTGCTATGCATTTTGCCGGACTCATTTATTTCTGTGCATTTGCAGCCAACTCGTTATTTTTACGAATCTTAAAACGTTTTTGCCATGGCCAGCGATCAGTTATATATAACGGCAATACAGCCCGATATAGTATGGGAAGATAAAGAAGCAAACGTAAGGCAGTATGAGGCGCTTATTGCCGGCATCGCAGGACCACGGCAGGTGGTGGTATTGCCCGAAATGTTCAGTACTGGATTTAGTATGGCCCCCGAGCGGCTTGCCGAACCCATGGACGGGCCCACGGTGCGCTGGATGACCGCTATGGCCGTAAAACACCGCTGTATTATTACGGGCAGCCTGATAATAGAAGAAGATAGCAAATACTACAACCGTATACTATGGGTTCAGCCCGATGGTAAAATAGGCGTATATGATAAAAGGCACTTGTTTGGCTATGCGGGCGAAGACAAACACTACACCCCCGGCAACTCGCGCCTGATAGTGCAGGTAAATGGCTGGCGCATCAATCTAATGGTGTGTTACGACCTCCGGTTTCCGGTATGGGCGCGCAATCAGAACACTGAGTACGACGCCATAATATACATGGCCAACTGGCCCGAGGTGCGGAATCTGGCATGGAAAACGCTGCTGCAGGCGCGCGCTATAGAAAACATGAGCTATGTGCTGGGCGTGAACCGCGTAGGCGTCGATGGCAAAGGCCACAACTACAGCGGCGACAGCAGCCTGTTTGGCCCGCTGGGCGAACAGATATGGCAACATACAGGCGCTGTAGCCTGCCATACGCTGACGCTGGAACGCCATACGCTGGAAAAAACAAGGACGCAACTGCCTTTCCTGAACGATGCCGATAAGTTTGTGTTGCTTTAGTAACGATATACTTAGATGCATACAACGCATATTCGAAAAAAATCAGGATAATATTTTATTATTGAACTAGCCCTGAAAGTTTAATTTCTAAGCGAGTGGTGAAGCCCCTCGAAAGCACAAAAAATGCCGAAGCCCTGAAAGGGCGGAACATGTTGTATAGCGTAAAGTATCACGCCCATTCATGGCTTATCAGCATCTTACCAAACTCGAGGGGATTCACCCCTCGCTAATGTATTAAGCCCTTACATGGCAATAAGATGTGTAAAAAGC
>CAZLPE010000255.1:0-1983 GCA_964561325.1 uncultured Flavipsychrobacter sp. | reverse complement strand
CATTGCCAGCTGTATGGCAAATGACTAAGCAACATGGTATTGCCAATAAACATAAAACCCCGACAATCTAAAAGACTATCGGGGTTGAATAAAATAATGATAATTACATTTCTATTACTAAGTCGTTGGTATTCACTAATGTGCCGCTTGTCAGTTCAATGTTTGCAATAAGTCCGTCAAATGGCGCTGTTATGATGGTTTCCATCTTCATGGCTTCTATTATAAACAGTTGTTGGTTCTTCTTTACTGCGTCGCCTTTCTTTACAAGCAATTTAGAGAGCATACCTTGCAGTGGTGCGCCTATCTGGTGGTCGTTGTTTTTGTCGGCTTTTTTGTTTTCGCGTCGCTCCACTTTTATGGCCTTGTCTCTCACTTCTATATTTCGGGTCTGGCCGTTTAGCTTGAAGAATACAGTGCGGTTACCCTTTTCGTCTACCGGACCAATACTGAGCAATCGTATGAGCAGTGTTTTTCCCTTTCCAATCTCTATGGTGGTGTCTTGACCAATTTTCAAACCATACAGAAACAAAGGCGTGGGCACTACCGACACATCGCCATATTGTTGTCTGAATTTATTGTATTCTTCAAACACCTTTGGGTAGAATTTGTACGAGAGGTAGTCAGTGATTTTCAACTCCGTGCCAAATTTCTCTAAGAAAGCATCCAGATCGGCATCAAAGTCAATAGGCGGCAGATGTTTGTTGGGGCGATCGCTGAAAGGAACGCGGTCTTTAAGTACTATCTTTTGCAATTCCGTTGGGAATCCACCCTCGGGCTGGCCAATTTCGCCCATAAAAAACTGCTGCACAGATTCAGGAAACGAAATATGCTCGCCTTTTTCCATAACGTCTTCGCGGCTGAGGCCGTTGGCAACCATAAATTGCGCCATATCGCCTACTACCTTCGAGCTTGGCGTTACCTTCACGATATCGCCAAACATATCGTTTACAGTCGCGTAGGTTTCCTTTATTTGTTCAAATTTATCGCCCAGCCCCAATGCTATTGCCTGTGGTTTTAGATTGCTGTACTGCCCGCCGGGTATTTCATGTTGAAACACTTCGGCAGCGCTGGCCTTCAATCCTGATTCGAATGGGAAATAATACTCCCTCACGGCTTCCCAGTAGTTGCTGTGCTGGTTAAGCGATTTAATATCGTAGTGATTTTCACGTTCGTGAAAACGCATCATTTCTACAATAGCGTTGAAGTTGGGTTGCGATGTCAATCCCGACAGCGAACCAAGCGCGCAGTCTACCACATCAACTCCAGCGTCAATAGCCATTAAGTAGCTGGCCGGCTGTAGCGACGATGTATCGTGCGTATGCAAGTGCAGCGGTATTTTTACGGTATCTTTCAGGCCTTCTACCAGTATTTTGGCTGCATATGGCTTCAGCAATCCACTCATGTCTTTGATGGCCAATATGTGTGCGCCTGCATTTTCCAGGTCTTTGGCGAGTCGCAGGTAGTAGTCAAGCGTGTATTTGGTGCGCTTCGGATCCAGAATATCGCCGGTATAGCACAGCGCGCCTTCAGCAAGCGGGCCATTCAGTTTGCGCACCATTTCTATACATGGGGCAATATTTTCCATCCAGTTAAGCGAGTCGAATATTCTGAAAATATCTACGCCTTTCTCCCACGATTTTTCTACAAATTTTTCTATCAGGTTATCCGGATAGGCAGCATACCCTACACCATTGCAGCCGCGAATCAGCATTTGCAGCAGTATATTGGGCATTGCGGCGCGCAGGTCGGCCAATCTGCGCCAGGGGTCTTCGTTCAGAAACCTCATACACACATCAAAGGTGGCGCCGCCCCAAACCTCCATGCTAAACGTTTGCGGAAAAGTCATGGCAAAACTCTTGGCTACTTTCAGCATGTCGCGGGTGCGCATGCGGGTGGCTAGCAAGCTTTGGTGCGCGTCGCGCATTGTGGTGTCGGTATAGTGTATCTTTTTCTCGTTTTTTAGCCATTCGCAAAACTTATCGG
>CAZLPE010000254.1:0-2014 GCA_964561325.1 uncultured Flavipsychrobacter sp. | reverse complement strand
CTCACGGCCTATCATTTTCAGATAGGTTATAGAGGGGTCGGCGTTCGATAGTATGTTATTTGCCAGCAGTTGCGTGCCGTCGGCCAGCTGCACACCGTAGGCGGTATTGTTTTTTACCAGTATTTTCTGCACGCTTTGCCCTGTGCGCACCTCACCGCCATGGCGTTTTATGGCTGTTGTCATGGCTTTTACTATGCCGCCGCCGCCGCCCATAGGGTAGAATGCGCCATCGAGGTAGTGATACATTACTACACAGTGTACCGGGAAGCTGGCCTTGCCGGGGGGCAAGCCGTGGTCGCCGCACTGCACATTGAGCACAGCCCGGAGTAGCGGATCTTTTATGTGCCAGCCTATTACGCGTTTCAGGCTGAACAGACCGTACTTACCCATGTGGCGTGTGCGAAACGGTATAGTGATATTGTCCCAGAAGCCGTTCATTTTGGGTATAAGCTGCACCTCGGCGCTTACGTGCTGCACAAGCTTCAGGTATTTGGCGAGGCGCTTTTGCTCTTTGGGAAATATTTTTGTCAGCTCGTTGCAAAGGTTACTGGCGCCGGCGGGCATATCTATGCGTTCGTCGCCTATCCAGCAATGCTCGTAGCCATCGGGGTTCATCCGGAAAAACAGGAGGTCGTTGGCAATGCCCAAGCCTTCGTACAGCTCTGCTGTGGACTGTCCTTTGTCTATCAGCCCCACATAGTGCACCCCTGGACTAAACCGCTGGCCCTTTAGCTGAAAGCTATGGCACCAGCCGCCGGGCACGTCATGTTGCTCCAGCACAAGCACTTTTTGTCCGGCCCGAGCCAGGCATATTGCAGCCCCCAGCCCTCCGGCTCCAGAGCCTACAATTATAGTGTCGAATTGCTCCATACCTGTGTATTAGCCCGCTTATAGGGTGGTAAAATACGAATGTATACATAAAAGTCGATAAGCGGGCGGGGCAGCGCCCATTGATGCACAGAAGGCGGCGAAGGAGATACCAATATTGCAAATATGGGTAATAATTGTACTTTTACGTGATGCGGAAAATACTTGTATTAAGCGTTGTTATGCTGTGCTGCTTAGAGGGTTATGCACAGAAATTGAAGAAATATCCCGTAGGCGCAAGCGGCTGTTCGGCTTATTTTATGTGCGATCCCGGCCAATTTAACATCGACCGTAGCCCCGATTCATCAGCTATATATACAGCCGAATGTAAGGACGGCGATATAACTTATGGTATAATATGCGTGCAGCTAAAGCAAGAGGCAGCCACGCTTGATGAGGCTGAAGAAATGCTGATAGCGTATCTGGATTATCTGAAACCCAACCTGAATATAGTAAACGCTACCGGCTATGGCAAGGGGCACAAACTGCGCAACAAAGAAAACACAAAAGGGGTGATAGACTTCTGGAAAGACAAATCGGGCGATGAATGGAAAGTAAAAGCCTGGACCAACAAACAATACATTGCTGTGCTGTATGTAGCCGGCAAAAAGGAAGTTCCGGTATCTAAGGCAAATGTGTACCTGGATGGTTTTTTGTTTCCCGGTATGTAGGGCGGTAACAAACTATTTTGCAAAAAAACGTGCAATTTTATTAGCCACCCTCCCGAAAGTATCATCTGTTTCCAGATCGGTGAGGTTTACCCATTGCATACCTGTGCTTTCTTCGTCGTTAAAAATGTGCGCGCCATTGCCTGAGTACACAAACAGGTAGCGCAAATCGTGGTGATAGTGGCCGGGTTCTTGCTTGCGGTCGTTGGCAGGAATATGGTGCGAGTCGATGTCGAATGGTAAATCGGGGTCGGCGGTAAGTGGGTAATGAACAAGATCTATTGGCGGTATGCCAGTTTCCTCGGTGGCTTCGCGGAGCGCAGAGGCCAGCAGCGAAGGATCCGTAATTTCTGCATGTCCGCCAGGCTGCAGCCAACGTTGAAGTGATTTGTGGTGCAACAATAACATCTGCGAGCGACTCTGATTGACGATAAAGGCGCTGGTGGTAATATGGCCGTTGAAGTTTTTACGATCTATGG
>CAZLPE010000253.1:0-2048 GCA_964561325.1 uncultured Flavipsychrobacter sp. | reverse complement strand
ATAAAAACATGCAAAAGGCGGGATAAAGTGATGGTTGCATCGTTAACTGGTCTTGGAAACAAGATGTATTTGTCGCGCGAATCAAAAAGCACACTCGAGAAATCAGAAATGAGCATAAAAGTTAACGACAACGAGAAAAAAGAAAAAAATACAGCAAGCGATAGAATTCTATCTGGTATAAAAACAATTGGAAACGAATACATGAATCCAGTAATTGAAAACACAAAAAAATTAAGGACTGTGCTGTGCTTAACTTCTTTCTTCTGTTTGGCGTTTTGTCCTAATGCCCGAGGTTTTCTGTCATCGAGCATCAACCTGACTTTTATTATTGCACGAAGCTGCTCTATATCAGCGCCCATCCGTTTCCATACAGGAGCGCCGAGCATAACCATGTTGAGGTATAATTTAATCATAAAGACTGGCTGATGTAGTTTTATTTAAAGTTACTGCAATTGTAATGATAGCTAAGATAAAAGTATTGTACCAAACTCAAAGGTGCGCGATCGTAAATAGCAAAACGCAAGTAAGAATTGTAAAGTAACCCTGTATTATTACCTTAATCATTTTTCCTGCACTGCGAGCCCTACAATGCTTGTACAACCATCAATAAAATACCATTTAGTTTTTGCTTACACTTCTATTTTGGGCAAATGTTTTTACTTTTGCCAACCAGAATATTATGAAAGTAACTGAACTAATAGCCGAAGCCAAAGAAACGATTATTTCGTTTGAAATACTGCCTCCTACAAAAGGTAAAAGTATTGAGTCGATATATAGCCATTTAGACCCTTTGATGGAGTTTAAGCCAGCTTTTATCAATGTGACCTACCATAGGGCCGAACAAATACTTAAAACCCGCAAGGATGGTAGTCTTGAAATGGTTGAAATACGCAAACGTCCGGGTACCGTAGGTATTTGCGCTGCGTTAATGAATAAATATAAAGTTGATGCTATACCCCACCTGATTTGCGGCGGCTTTAGTAAAACTGAAACTGAAAATGCACTTATCGACCTCGATTTCCTGGGTATAAAAAATGTATTGGCATTAAGAGGCGATGCAGCAGCTAACGAGAAATTTTTCACTCCACATAATCAAGGCCATAGATTTGCTGAGGATCTGGTAAAACAGATTGTAGACATGAACAATGGCCGCTATATGGAAGAGGACATCATTGATGGCGCCAAAACAGACTTCTGTATTGGCGTTGCCGGCTACCCCGAAAAGCACTTTGAGTCACCCAACACAGATATAGACATCTATTATCTAAAACGTAAAATCGATTTAGGCGCGGACTATATCACCACTCAGTTATTTTTCAACAATGAGCACTATTACAACTTTGAAAACCGTTGTAAAGCAAATGGTATCGACGCACCTATAATGCCGGGCTTAAAGCCGCTGACCAATAAAAAACAGCTAACTATTATTCCTCGGGTATTTAATGTAGAAGTGCCTGTTGAACTATATACCGAAATGATGAAGGCTAAAAATGAGGCCGCTTGCGAGCAGGTAGGCACCGAATGGCTCACTCATCAATGTAAAGAGTTGTTGAAAAACAAAGCTAAGATCCTGCATTTTTACACATTGGGTAAGCCAAGCGTAATTTACAATGTACTGAAGCAGATACTTTAGTAATATGTTTGAGCAAATATTTAGCCGCCTGACTTCAGGCGGCTTTTTTATGGCTTATTGTTTTGTTCACAAAACGAAACCGGACCTCCATCGCTGAAAGTCCGGTTTCGTCATTTTGTATATCTCGCGCTTAGCGCTCCACTACTATGTGGAACACCTTGCTGCCCTGTTCGGTGTGTAGGTTCAGCAGATACATGCCGTTCGCAAGTTCTGCGCTTAGCTGAACCTGTACGCTCAGTTCGCCATTGTGCGCCGCAGCTTCCTTACTGTACACTACTCTGCCCAACATATCAGTCACTTCTATCGTCGCGCTCTGCGCTGCGCCTATATTGCCTTTCACATTAAATGTGCCCTTGCTCGGGTTTGGCAGTACGCTTACATTGCCGCCGCCGCTAACGCTGATAACGCTCACGTC
>CAZLPE010000252.1:0-2069 GCA_964561325.1 uncultured Flavipsychrobacter sp. | reverse complement strand
AAAAAAAATGAAATCCCGAAAGTTGGCAATTATTTTTGTGAGTGTGGGGAGGGGTCTTAACTCGTTTCTTTAAACTCTATACTTACTGGCTCAATTGCCTATCCCCTGTAGGGTATCAACTCCGGTCGCTTGGCGGCAGTAACCCGGAAACCCGGGAAATTAAGCAGGTCATTAATAAAACTATCGTCGTAAGAAAGTGCATATTTTCGGGCAGATAGCAACACAACTGGCAGGTGTTCTCTGTCTTCATGGTTGCAGGTAAGCAAGCGTTCTGTCTTTTTGGTAAAATGCTGCGCCTTAAACTGCTTTATTTGTTCGTTGCTTATTATTGTTAGTCTTCCCTCTGCCTGCAAAAGGCTGATTATTACCGGTATTGCCGTATCGCTTGCCGCATTTTGGGCCGAGCGGTAATATTCCACCAATAGTTTCTTCGACACCGCTAAATGGGCATTATCGTCGGGCGATGCTACATTGTTATACCGTAACCATTGTATTAGTTTGCGGTATTCGCCATCCATAGGGTTAGAAAATTTGCTGGCTATGTTGTTGTCTATAAACAGGTCTTTCTTCATTAGTCGGCGGCGTTTATAGCTATCTCCATTACATCCATCATGTAGGTTTTGAAGAAGTTTTTGGGTGCATTCAGTATTTGGCCGCGCGGCGTAAAGTTTATTTTATGCACTACATTTTCGTTGTCGTCGTTGTCGGTAAAAACCACATTAACGTCTTCCTCCTTCAGTTCACCCTTTACTATGGCCAGCCTTATTTTGTTGAGCAGGTATTCGCTGTGGGTTTCTATTATATAGTTTTTATTGGTCGTGTTAATTTGGTTGACAAGGTAGTCGCCAAACGACGACTGAACGCTCGGGTGCAGGTGTATTTCGGGCTGTGCTACAAACAGTGTTGATGCGTCGGGTAGTTGCAGGTCGGCAACAATGATGGGTAAAAACTGAGAAATGCCGAAACCTACATCGCTCAACGACGAGGTAACCCCATCTTTTTTCACCTGTACCGATACCTCAAATTGCCCGCCCTGCCGCCTGGTTGATTTTATACCATGTAGCAGCTTCAATTGCTGCAATACACCAATTAGCTGTTCCAGCCGCGGGTCGTTGTGTGTTTCCCAATATATTATCTGGTCCAGATAGCCATCGCCATTGTTGTTTACTTTAAGTTTGGTTTTGCTTTGTTCCAGATAGCTGCGCTCGGGTTGGTGGCGGTAAGAGCTTATGAAATTAAGCTGGTCGTCGTAGGCAGTAAATAAACCAGTAACATATCCGCAAATTTGCTCAAGCGCATATCTATTAACATCATAAGCGAAATTTCCGTTCACTGGTAGTCGGTCTACAAAAATACCGTTACCCATTACGGGTTGCTTTAACTCTTCAATAAGTTTGTGCCAAATTTCAATATAGTCACCGCTTCCTCCTTCAAGTTTCTGTCCATATTTCTGAAACCTACTAGCCGATAAATCAGCATAGGGATCAAGCGAGCTGTGATAATTAAAATCAACTACATATTTATTGCCATTGAGTATTACCGAAAACGTAAAAAAATTGCTGTTGGCATTCAGGCAATATAGTTTAGGCAATCCATTCACGGGATCCTGTACCCACTCTGTTTCTACGCTAGTGGCGGGATTGTAATCAGTTGCATCAAACGAAAAAGATAGGTTTATTTTTTTGTCTACTTCATGGTTGTTCACAATCTCTCTGAAATCGCCCATGTTTACATACTTCCCGTTTGTAGAAAACTGAAAAGGGAATTCGCCCGACTGTATAGCGCCCAGAATACTATAAATTATAGAGCTTTTACCGCTGCTATTAGCGCCGGTAAGCAAGGTCAGTCTGCCCGGATTGAGCGCTACCCGCCCCCCGAAACACTTGAAGTTTTCAATAGAAACGCTCTTTAATTTCATAGTAAAACAAAGATAATGGTTAGTTGCTGATTATTGTTTGGCGTTTTACCATAAGCAAGCCACCCTCTTCTCCCACCCACAAAACTGCAGCGCGTAGTCACATCGCGCCCGCGCTCTTATTTGCCGGGACGGCAGAACAACTTTCGAACTA
>CAZLPE010000251.1:0-2176 GCA_964561325.1 uncultured Flavipsychrobacter sp. | reverse complement strand
AAACTATTGGCGCTATGGATAAAATAACTAAACATTACGCAAAGGGCGACCTGACTGTGGTATGGAAACCGGACCAATGCACCCACTCGCGCTTGTGCTGGACAGGACTGAAGGATGTGTTTGACCCGCGTAAGCGTCCGTGGGTAAATATGGATGGAGCGGAAGCAAATGCAATAATGGAACAAGTAGCTAAGTGCCCGTCGGGCGCGCTGAGCTATGTGCTGCACACTGCCGAAACTAACAGCGACGGCGCCGGCGAAACCACTACCGAAACCACAACGGCGGTGGAGGTGGCAAAAAATGGTCCGCTGATGGTATATGGCAACCTTACTGTGAAAGACAGCAATGGCGGCGAGGTGAAGAAAAATAAGGTAACGGCCTTTTGCCGCTGCGGCGCATCGGCCAACAAACCTTTTTGCGATGGCAGCCATGTGCGTATAGGATTCAGAGATGAATGATGCGCCTACAGTTCAGAACGCTAACCCACAACCAACTAAAGTGACCCCAACACACCGGCATATAGAATGGCTACAAGAGCGCCTGCGGCAGCCGCTGCCCGGGCGCAGCGCGCAAGAGCGCATGATGGGTAGGGTGGTGGCCAGTCCGCCCGTTGTGCCCGATAATGCCCGCCTCAGCGCGGTGCTGTGCCTGCTGTATCCGGTGAACGATGCGCTGCATATGCTGCTCATGAAGCGCCGCGAAGACCGGACGGCGCATAGCGGGCAGGTGAGTTTTCCGGGCGGCCGCTACGAGCCGGAAGACCCGGATCTGCAAGCTACGGCCCTGCGGGAGGCTTATGAGGAGGTGGGCGTAGCGCCTGCCGATGTGCATGTAGTGGGCGCGCTAACGCCGCTGTATATACCGGTTAGTAATTTTAACGTGTTCCCGTATGTTGGGTATGTGCCGGAGCGGCCCAGCTTTACGCTAAGCGATAACGAGGTGTCTTATACTATAGAGGTGTCGCTGGACGAACTGCTGCATCCGGAACGGAAAATAATTACGGATGTGCATTCGCCTGCGGCTACCTACAAAATAAAAAATGTGCACGCCTACCGCCTTACCGACGGCACAATAATCTGGGGCGCTACGGCTATGATTATCAGCGAGCTGGAAGTGGCGCTGTCTGAGATGCTGTAGTGGGTTGGCTACTCATTTGGCAAAGGATTGCGGCATAATAATAAGTTTGACTAATTTTGCGGCGGCTTTTGCCTGCATCGCTCCATGAAGGTTACTATACTCGGAAATAATTCGGCATTGCCTGCTTTTGGCAGGCATCCCACATCGCAAGCGGTGTCGGTATATGGCGAGTTGTTGCTCATAGACTGCGGCGAAGGCACACAGTCGCAAATGCAGCGTTATGGGCTAAAGTGGCGCAATCTACACCATATTTTCATCAGTCATATGCATGGCGACCATTATTTTGGGTTGCCGGGGCTAATCAACAGCATGAGTTTGTATGGCCGCATAGCGCCGCTGCATGTGCATGGCCCCGCGCCGCTGATGCCTATTATAGAGGCTATGCTTAATGTGGCCGATACGGTTTTGTCTTACCCGTTGCATTTTTATCCATTGCCAGAAGGTAGCGCACAGATTGTAGACGATCCTTCGTTTACCGTTACCTGTTTTCCGGTGGAGCACCGTATTACCTGTCATGGTTTTGTGATACAGCGCAAGACCAAGGGGCGCAAACTGTTGCCCTTAAAGTGTGCTGAATATGAAATACCATCGTCTTACTACGACACACTGAAGCAGGGCGCCGACTATGAGCGCGCCGATGGTTTTGTAGTGAAAAATGAATGGGTAACCACCGACGGACCTACCGCCAAGCGGTATGCCTATTGCGCAGATACGCGCTATACAGAAAGCTATCTGGAGCATATACAGGGCGTAGACGCTATGTATCATGAATGTACCTATCTGGAAGCCGACGCCGAAAAAGCGGTGGCGCGTTTTCATAGTACTGCTGCGCAAGCCGCAACACTCGCCGCCAAAGCCAATGCCAAGCAGTTGTTGTTGGGGCATTTCTCGTCGAAGTACAAAGAGCTCGCGCCGTTTCAGGAAGAAGCCGCGGGCGTGTTTGCCAATGTGTCGGTTACGGTAGAGGGTGTGGCATATGATATTTAGTTGCCGATTTGGTTGGTGTTGCGCGTAGTGGCGACCCTCCGGGGCGCGTAAT
>CAZLPE010000250.1:0-2188 GCA_964561325.1 uncultured Flavipsychrobacter sp. | reverse complement strand
TCAATAAACTTTTAAGCGGCTGTATTTGTGCTTGCTATTTCAGTGTATAGCTGTACTTTTGTATATCCTAAAAAGAAGTCAGTATATATGAGTCTTTTATTACAGGCAGTAGTAGAAAAAAATACGCCGTTCAATTACTTTCCCATTGCGCTGCAGCTTATTGTGGCAGTGGGCTTTATTGTGGTGATGATGGGCGTTACCCACCTGCTGGGCCCCAAGCGCAAAACCAAGGATAAGCTCATCAACTTTGAGAGCGGTATACCGTCTGTGGGCAATGCGCGCCAGCCTATGGGTATCAAGTACTTTCTGGTAGCCATATTGTTTGTGCTGTTCGATGTAGAAGTTATTTTCTTCTATCCCTATGCGGTCAACTTTAAGTTTTTGGGTAAAGATGGGTTTATGGAGGTAGTGCTGTTTGTGGCGTTTTTCCTTTGCGGCTTCATATATATTGTGAAAAAAGGCGCTCTCGATTGGGAGGACTAAGAGGAGATTGAAATTTAAAAGTAAACAATTGATACTGCGGTTAGTGGTTCATAAAAATGGCTTAGGGCAGTAAGAACACAGAAGTAATGGCTATGGGCGGATACTAACGAAATACAGAAGCCATACGATCTGAAAAAGCGTGCTACTTGTTTTCATTGCAATTGGTCGGATTTGTGAAAACAACCAAATAGGAAAGGATACATTATTCCTTGTTCTGTTAATAGTTGGGGTGTGGCGCATCTGTTGGCGCCAATGTGGTGGAAGGAAGTGTTGGGAGTTCGGTGAAGGAGGTCATTAATTAGTATCATAGTTGCTCTAAAATCCGCAGGCAAAACAAAATATAGGCTGTGTTTGATAAGGGATAGCCTTGAAACAGATAAAGAAATAACGAATAAGCTGATGCAAGAGGCCGATGAGTTAAGTAAAATAATTGCATCAAGCCTCATTAAAATAAAAAACATTGGAGTGATTAAGAATTGAAACAAAAGAATTGGAGACGGTAATGCAGGTTGGTAGAAGGAAATCGTGAAGTCGCTTGATGAAAAAAATGTTGCTGTTCTGCATTAAAAGATAGAAAAGTGCATTTTGAATTTTGTTTACTTTTTTACTTATTATTTTTAATTTATTACTTTTTATGCGTCCTGTACAGTATAATACAAATGTGAAAATGGTGGATATGCCTCCGGGCTATTCGGGCGAAGGGTTTTACTCTACCTCATTCGATAAGGTAGTTGGGCTGGCGCGCGCCAATTCGTTGTGGCCATTGCCATTTGCCACGTCGTGCTGCGGTATCGAGTTTATGGCAACCATGGGTTCTAACTACGACTTGGGTCGTTTTGGCGCCGAGCGTATGGGCTTTACCCCCCGCCAGTGCGATATGCTGCTGGTAGCGGGTACAATAGCCAAAAAAATGGCGCCAATTCTGCGTCAGGTATACCTGCAAATGGCCGAACCCCGCTGGGTGATAGCTATAGGCGCATGCGCCAGCTCGGGCGGTATATTCGATTCTTACTCGGTATTGCAGGGTATAGATCAGGTAATACCTGTGGACGTTTATGTGCCGGGTTGTCCTCCGCGGCCGGAGGGCATACTGGATGGTATACTGAAGCTGCAGGAGCTGGTGAAAAACGAGAGTCTGCGCCGCCGCAACAGCGATCAGTACAAAGCATTGCTGGAGGGCTATGCCATACAGTAGCGGGCGAAACAACAATAAATTACTATAATTACTAAATGCAAGCCCTTTCAAGGGTATCCGTTTTATGACAAACGAAATAGTAAAACAAAGGCTTACAGAAAAATTTGGCGAGCAGCTCACCGACTGGGAAGAACCGTATGGCCTGCTTACGGTGCGTATGCCTGCCGAGCTGAACCTAAAGGTGATGCAGTATCTTTTTGACAGCGAAGAGCTGCGCTTCAGGTTTCTTACAGATCTTACCGGAGTGCACTACCCCGACCGCAAAGGCGAAGAGCTATGCGTAGTGTATCATTTGCACAACATGGCAGATGGTATAAGGCTACGACTAAAAGTATATGTGCCAGTAGAAAAACCCGACGTTTATACCGCTACGCAGCTATACTCTGGCGCCAACTGGATGGAGCGCGAAACCTACGATTTTTTTGGGATCAACTTTGTGGGTCACCCAAATCTTGTGCGCATACTTAACGTAGATGAGATGAACTACTTCCCGATGCGCAAAGAATACGA
>CAZLPE010000249.1:0-2404 GCA_964561325.1 uncultured Flavipsychrobacter sp. | reverse complement strand
CTTTGGCTTTTACTTATGTATATTTAGTGTGTTGCACATAAGGGTGCGCACATGCATATGCAATTTCTGAACAATAAATTTTCCGGAGTAATCATTGGCGGGGCGTATGCCTTTCTTATCAGGATATTGTTTAGCAACCCTGTTCTGAAAGACGGCATGTTCAAATTCAGCTTGTTCTCTATCACGTTCATCTGGATCGTCCCGATACTTATAGGCGCTATTCCCATCATATTTGCGCCCAAAGACAAAAAAATAAGTATCCGTTTCAGTATCTGGAGTCCAGTGGTATCGGTACTATTGTTTTTCCTGATAGCGTTCCTTTCCCATATAGAAGATATTATTTGCCTCTGGATATTAGCCATTCCCTTTGTTACGGGCGCTATTATTGGCGGCATCACCATACGCGCTATTGTAGTGCACAATCGTAAGAAAAAAGGATATCTGTATTCTTTGTTGCTTGTGCCTGCGCTCTCGTCATTAGTAGAGGGGCAATTTAAAACGCCTGTTCAGCGGTTTTCTTACAGCAATTCTGTTACCATCAGCGCTACGCCGCAAGCCATATGGCCAAACATTATAAGGGTGCGGGAAATAAAAGAAAACGAATACAGGAAAGGCTTCTTTTACTATGCAGGCATTCCCCGACCGCTATACGCAACGCTGGACACCGATGCGGCAGGCGGTATACGCATAGGGCATTTTGGCGGTGGATTGCGATTTATAGAGCGGGTAGCCACATGGGAACCCAACCAAAAAATATCATTCGATATAACGGTTGACGAAACCTCGATTGGCAATTCCGTATTCGACAATCACATATTGCGCGGGGGCAGGTTCAGGTTCGTAGAAGCAGCCTATCAACTACAGCAGACCGGCCCTAATACCACCCTATTGACACTAAAATCTACCTACGAGCTTAATTCTAAAATAAACGGATATGCCTCTTATTGGGGACAAATATTGCTCAATGATTTTCAGGGTCGACTGTTAGAAGTGATTAAACAGCGGTGCGACGCGCAGTAGCCAACAGAACATCAAACCGGAGGCCTTTGTTTTATCAATCACCACAATTGCGCCTCCACTCATCAACCTCCGGTTTGTTTTATAATGCTCTGCTCATCCTCAAAATTGCATCCACAGCTTCCTGTCTCGGCTGTAGCAAATCTTTTGCCGCCTCGTTCAGTATTTTCATTTCCTCTATCATACCTGTAAGCATATAGTCGCCTGCAGGGTAAGCAAGCGTTGAAAAATGATGGTATGTAGGTTTTTCTGTAAGTTTCTTATGTAAAGTTTTGCTCATTCCTGATCCCGGTTTTTATAAAAACGCTGAATGACATTTTTATATTGCGTATCGGCCAAAAATTAATGTTAAACCGTAGCGCAACGATAAGAAGCCCCTACATTACCAATACATTTGCTATATAAACAAGCAGCTTTATGACTACAGTGGGCATTACAGGAGGTACAGGTTTTGTGGGCGGACACTTAACCCGTTTGTTGGTGAGCAAGGGATACAAAGTGGTCATTTTTACAAGAGACGCTAAAAACAAACGGGGCGACGCCAATGTTTCGTACGCTCGCTGGGATGCCAACCAGCAAACCTGCGATGCCGATGCCCTGCAAAAACTGGACGCTATGGTGCACCTGGCCGGCGCCGGCGTAGCAGACAAACGCCTTACCGAAAGCCGAAAGAAAGAGATAGTAGACAGCAGAGTAAAAGCTACCAATTTTCTATTGGAGCAAATGAAAACGCATGCAAAAAAATGCACCGCTTTTATTGCGGCATCGGCTACGGGCTTTTATGGGGCCGATGCGCCGGGCGGCGCCCCATTTACCGAGGATGCCAAACCCTGCGGCGACTTTCTGGGCGAGACCTGCCGCCAGTGGGAGGCGGCTACCGGTAGAGCTGCAGCCAGTATGCGCACCTGCATATTGCGTATAGGCATTGTGCTGGGTAACGAGGGCGGCGCGTTTCCGCAATTTGTGCAGCCTATGGCGTTTGGCGCGCTACCTATATTGGGCTCGGGAAAACAAATAGTAAGCTGGATAGCCGTTACCGATCTTGCAGGATTGATAGTATATGCCCTCGAAAACAACCAAATGAGCGGTATATACAATGCCGTTGCCCCGGCGCCCGTAAGCCACAAAGCACTGATGCAAACCATATCGCGTATTAAAGGCGGATTTAGGATACAAGCGCATGTACCGGCATTTATACTAAAAATAGCGCTCGGCGAGCTTAGCGAGGAAGTGCTGAAAAGCTGCAATGTGAGCGCCAGTAAAACACTGAGCGCAGGCTACCGATATCAATACCCCGACCTGGAGAGCACGGTAAAAGCGCTGCTGAGTGCAGGTAAAAAGTAATGGATTAACCGGTAAATTTCCCCAATAAGAAATGTCCAACAGC
>CAZLPE010000248.1:0-2454 GCA_964561325.1 uncultured Flavipsychrobacter sp. | reverse complement strand
GGCTGTGCCGGTAGCTCAGGAGGTAGAGCAATAAATACAACTCTTTTTGTGTGTTACCCATTATTGGTACAAATCGCCGTGCGCTGGTGTTTAGCCTCTGCTAACTAACAATGCCGGTATTATTTACAGCCATTTATTTCAACGCCGCAAGTCGCATATCAAGATTGTGGCTTATAACCCTGAGATTTTATACACCCACCAAACAATAACCACTAAATTTAACCAACAATGAACAATACACCTATAACAGGGCAAGACCTATTAGCGATAGGCTTCCCGGAAAGTAAAGTAATAGGCACAATACTAAAAACAATAGAACAATACTATGCCGGAGTACCGCGAGCTGAAACGCTGGCGCTGCTGGAAAAAGTGATTGCCTACCCGGAGAATGTACTGGACGACGAGGCGTTGGGCGCGATTGCCAAAGAGCTAATGGAACACGCCGCCGGCGACGGAACAATAGCCCTAAAGGAGCGTAGCGACGATTATGCCATTTTTGGCGCCGAACATATAGAGGCAGGAGCATTGGCGCAAATGCAAACGGCTATGAAGCTGCCGGTTACGGTAGCCGGAGCCCTTATGCCCGACGCTCATCAGGGTTATGGCCTGCCTATTGGCGGCGTGCTGGCTACCAATAACGCTATAATACCTTATGGCGTGGGCGTAGATATTGGTTGCCGTATGGCGCTGTCGGTATTCGATATTCCGGAAACGCACTTTTACGAAAACGCCGCTAAATATAAACGCGAGCTGGTGGCCTGGACAAAGTTTGGCGCAGGCGCTATCTGGAACGGTAAGCAAACTGCAGACCATGCAGTGCTCGACCGTAGCGAGTTTGGCGCTACGCAGCTGCTCAAAAACCTGCAACATAAAGCCGCGGCGCAATTGGGTACGTCGGGCGGCGGTAACCACTTTGTGGAATGGGGTATCATAGATTTTACAACCGACGACGAATTACTGAATATTAAGGCGGGTAAATACCTTGCTTTACTCACGCATTCGGGGTCGCGCGGGTTTGGGGCTACTATTGCGGGCCACTATACCAGGCTTGCCAAAGAGCTGTGTAAACTACCAAAAGAAGCGGCTAATCTGGCGTATCTGGATATGAACAGCGCCGAAGGGCAGGAATACTGGCTGGCCATGAATCTGGCAGGCGATTATGCTTCGGCTTGCCACGAGGTAATACATAACCGCCTTACAGCGGCAGTGGGCGGAACAGTACTGGCCAAGGTGGAAAATCACCATAATTTTGCATGGAAAGAGCACTATAATGGACAGGAGGTGATTGTGCATCGTAAGGGCGCTACTCCGGCATCGGCAAACACCATGGGTATTATTCCGGGCTCTATGACTGCTCCGGGGTTTCTGGTACGAGGTAAGGGGCACGAGGCGGCTATCAACTCAGCGTCGCATGGGGCAGGGCGTAAAATGAGCCGTACCCAGGCAGTGAAAAACATAACCCATCAGGAAATGCGTAAAATGCTGAAAGACCATGGGGTGTCGCTGATAGGCGCCGGGCTGGATGAAGCGCCCCTGGCTTATAAAGACATAGAGACAGTAATGGCTGCCCAAACAGATCTGGTAAGCGTGGTGGCCAAGTTCACCCCAAAAATGGTGCGTATGGCCGACGACGGTAGCCGCGAAGACTAATGGGCTGTAGTTACTGCGCTTGGTATATCTGCACAACCGGCTTTTGTGGTCATTCGTTACAACTCAGTTAAGGTTTATAATAAAATACGCATTAAATTGCAGTCTTTACGTAATTTGAACTGTCAATAACCAACGACTATGTTTAAGACCACAAAAATATTATTGAGCGCTTTCTTATTGCTCGCAGTTGTAGCCACAAAATCGGCGCTGGCGCAAGAGGTAAAAAATGGCCTCACTTGGTATACCGACCTCAATAAGGTGTATGAAGTGTCTATGAAAACTAAAAAACCGGTGTTTGCGTTTTTTACCGGCAGCGACTGGTGCGGCTGGTGCCACAGAATGCAGGCCAATGTGTTTGACAAGCCAGAATTTAAGGCTTGGGCAGAAAAATATGTGATATTGCTGGAGCTCGATTTTCCGAGAGCCAAAAAGCTGCCCGATGAAATAGTACAGCAAAACAACAGCCTGCAGCAGGCGTTCAAGGTGCAGGGCTTCCCTACCATCTGGATGTTCGACCTCATAAAAGATCAGAGTACCGGTAAGTACAATATCAATGCTATAGGTTCTTGCGGCTATCCGCAGGCCGAAGCTGGCAAAGAGGCCATATCTTTTTTGGTAAACGCCAATCAGATATTAAGCAACCGCCAGAAGCCGCAGTAATAGCAACCTGAGTAAATAAAGTAATGAAAACATAAAAGCCTGCGCCATGGTATAGCACTAAGCGCAGGCTTTGCTATATGCTATTACTCCATTTTATTGTAATTTGTACTTAGCCCGAATAGGCTTTTACCGCAAAGCAATACC
>CAZLPE010000247.1:0-2515 GCA_964561325.1 uncultured Flavipsychrobacter sp. | reverse complement strand
TGTAAAGTCCGGAGCAATTTGTCCTACCTGAATGGCCATTTGTTGTACGTTTTTTTAAATGAGTAAAAAAAGATTCTGCCAAGGTAAAGCGTCCGGTTACCATTTACCGATAACGGTTATTTATACCCGTATTCGCACAACGCGTTGCATAACGCAAGCATTTGGTAAAATAGCAGCGCCTGAATAGGAAAAGCAAAATGCGCCAAAATGATGCGGTACGCGGATTTTTGACGGCCGATAGGCTGTTTTTGTCAGCGCGCGCTGACATGAACTGCAAAAATGTCGGACATTTTTGCAGTTTTCTACAGTGGCATAAAATGTGAGTGACTGCATGTACAATTAAAACTAAAAACATAAACAATATGGCTACAAACGTGAACATTACCCCACTACACGACAGGGTAATTGTGAAACCCGCCGCTGCTGAAGAAAGAACTGCCGGTGGCATCATCATCCCCGACACTGCAAAAGAAAAACCGCAACGTGGTACCGTAGTGGCTGCCGGCCCCGGTAAGAAAGACGAACCAATGACCGTAAAAACAGGCGACACCATTTTATATGGTAAGTATGCCGGTACAGAGATCGCGTTCGAAGGCGTGGATTACTTGATCATGCGTGAGAGCGACATTCTGGCTATTATTTAATTACGGCTGTTTGCATTGTCACAGGTAATAGTTAAAAACAAAAAAAACAAACAATTCAAATTACTTCCGACTAATTAACCATTCAGAGGTATAAACATTTAAGATTATGGCAAAACAACTTTTCTTCAATATCGATGCCCGCAACAGAATGAAGCGCGGCGTAGACACCCTTGCCGATGCAGTAAAAGTAACACTGGGTCCTAAAGGTCGTAACGTAGTTATCGAAAAGAAATTTGGCGCACCAGCTATCACAAAAGACGGCGTATCGGTGGCTAAAGAAATAGAACTGGAAGATTCTATTGAAAACATGGGCGCACAGATGGTGAAAGAAGTAGCTTCTAAAACTGCAGACCTTGCAGGCGACGGAACTACCACTGCTACCGTACTGGCTCAGTCGCTGATAGGCGAAGGACTGAAAAACGTAGCAGCCGGCGCTAACCCAATGGATCTGAAACGCGGTATTGACAAGGCGGTAGCTGCTGTAGTTAGCAACCTCCACAGTCAGTCGCAGAAAGTAGGCAACGACAATAAAATGATTGAGCAGGTAGCCTCTATATCTGCCAACAACGACAACGCAATAGGCGCTCTGATAGCGCAGGCTATGGCAAAAGTGGGCAATGAAGGCGTAATAACTGTAGAAGAAGCTAAGGGTACAGAAACTACTGTAGAAGTAGTAGAAGGTATGCAGTTCGACCGCGGTTATTTGAGTCCTTATTTTGTAACCAACTCTGAAAAAATGCAGGTTGAGTGCAGAACCCATACATCCTTATCTATGAAAAGAAAGTAAGCACGCTGAAAGACATATTGCCCATACTGGAAAGCGTGGTGCAGAGCGGTCGTCCGTTGTTGATTATAGCCGAAGACGTAGACGGCGAAGCGCTGGCTACACTGGTGGTAAATAAACTCCGCGGCTCGCTGAAAATTGCTGCCGTTAAAGCTCCGGGCTTTGGAGATCGTCGTAAAGAGATGTTGCAGGATATTGCAGCGCTTACAGGCGGTATCGTTATCAGCGAAGATCAGGGTTACAAACTGGAGAATGCAACTATTGCATCTCTTGGTCAGGCAGAAGCTATCACTATCGACAAAGACAACACTACAGTAGTAGGCGGTAAGGGTCAGAAAGAAGCGATTGCTGCTCGCGTTAACCAAATCAAATCTCAGATAGAAGCTACTACCAGCGATTACGATCGTGAGAAGCTTCAGGAGCGTTTGGCTAAACTGAGCGGCGGTGTAGCTGTACTGTACATAGGCGCAGCTTCTGAAATGGAAATGAAAGAGAAGAAAGATCGCGTAGACGATGCGCTGCACGCAACACGCGCAGCCGTAGAAGAAGGTATTGTACCCGGCGGCGGCGTAGCATACATTCGCGCTATTGCATCGCTTACCGAAGTAGTTACCGACAATGCCGACGAAAAAACAGGCGTTGCTATCGTTCGCAGGGCGCTCGAAGAGCCACTGCGCCAGATAGTTGCCAATGCAGGTCTTGAAGGTTCTATCATAGTGCAGAAAGTGCGCGAAGGTAGCGGCGACTATGGCTTTAATGCCCGCACAGAAGTATATGAAAATATGCTGGCAGCAGGCGTTATAGATCCTACAAAGGTGAGCCGCGTAGCGCTGGAAAACGCTGCGTCTATCGCAAGCATGCTACTCACTACCGAGTGCGTAATTGCTGACAAACCAGAGCCAAAATCGGCAGCTCCTGCCGGCGGTGGTATGCCAGGCGGCATGGGCGGTATGGATTATTAATGCTGTTTGTGTTATTGATATTGAAACGTCCCCGGCATTTTTGTCGGGGACGTTTTATTTATGGAATAGACGATTTCGCACACACATAGGCATTGCCAAATAGCAATATGTACTATAGTTTATTT
>CAZLPE010000246.1:0-2549 GCA_964561325.1 uncultured Flavipsychrobacter sp. | reverse complement strand
AACCAGGATAAGGTTGTCGAATTAAAAGTAACTAAGCTCTACAATGACAGTTCATTAGCCCGTATCCTTTCCCTTGTTCAAGAGGCAACAACACGAAAAGCAAAGACCGAGCAATTCATCCGTAAGTTTTCGAGGATATATACGCCAAACGTTGTTTTTGTAGCTATTGGTATTGCTACACTCCCATACTTTTTTGTACACGATTATGTATTTAATCAATGGCTTTACCGTGCATTGATTTTTCTTGTTGTGTCTTGCCCGTGTGCGTTGGTAATATCTATTCCGCTTGGGTATTTTGGAGGTATTGGTGCGGCATCCCGTAATGGCATTCTCTTTAAAGGGTCAAACTTCTTAGATCTTATGACTAAAGTGAATACCGTAGTAATGGATAAAACAGGAACACTTACTAAAGGTGTTTTCAAAGTACAACAAGTAAAAAGCTATGATATGGATCAGGCGATATGGCTGCCAATGGCTGCCGCCTTAGAAACAGCATCAACACATCCCATAGCGCAGGCAGTTGTTCAGTACGCCGGAGACAAAGCGCAAAATATTAAAGTAGAAGGTTTGGAAGAAATTAGTGGGCATGGATTAAAGGGGGTTATTGATGGAAAGGAGGTTCATGCAGGCAATATGAAACTTATGGATAAAGTGGGTGTACAGGTAAGTGACGAATTGAAAAACATTGCTGACACCATTGTGGTGGTTGCCATTGACAAAAAGCTGGTTGGTTACATTACAATTGCTGATGAAATAAAAGAAGACAGTAAAGAGGCGATAAAAGCACTTCACGACAGGAGCATAGAAACAATCATGCTTTCGGGTGATAAACAATCAGTTGTTGACAGAGTGGCTAAGGAGTTAGGCATTGATAAGGCGTTTGGCGATTTACTACCGGAGGGCAAAGTAAAAAAAGTAGAAGAAATAAAAGGCGACAAATCTAAAGTGGTCGTCTTTGTTGGTGATGGAATAAATGATGCCCCGGTTCTTGCTCTAAGTGATATTGGTATGGCAATGGGTGGTTTAGGAAGTGATGCTGCCATTGAAACAGCCGATGTAATCATTCAAACTGACCAACCTTCCCGAATTGCCAAAGCTATACAAATAGGAAAAGCTACAAATAGCATAGTTTGGCAAAATATCACGTTTGCTTTTGTCGTCAAGGGCATTGTTATGATACTCGGTGCAAGTGGTAAGGCAACAATGTGGGAAGCTGTTTTTGCTGATGTAGGGGTCGCATTACTGGCTGTTTTAAATGCAATGAGAATCCAGAAAATTAGCTTTTAAGTATCATTGTCAGATCGCATATCTTTTTGACATCATTAGACGACATTTTATACCTTTATTCTGTAATTGAATGTTATGAGTCGCAAAACATTGTTAATGGCGTTTACGTTGGTCGCTGTAATTGTTTTGGGAGGTTTCGCATATAAACACTATTCTGGCTGTAGTGGTAATTGCGAAAAAGGCTCCTACGACACAAAAATGTCATGGGTATGCGAAATGAGTTGTGCTGCAAAAAACTATGATAAAAGTAAGATAGTTGTCAACTCTGTAGCAAAGCAAGGCGATCTGACGAAATGCCCCATTAGTGGGGTTGTCTTTACGGTAAGTGAACAAACAGGAACAATAAAGTATGGTAACAATATATACCATACGTGTTGCGGCACCTGTGCAAAGATGTTCAGCGACGAGCCTTCAAAATATGCTTCAAATCTGAATTGATTACCTGAATGAAAATAAATATTGAGAAGATTGGAACGTTCGGTTTGTTAATAACTATTTTGACATCCCCCTGCTGCTTCCCGTTATTTGGCTTTGTTCTTACTGCTCTTGGGATTGGCAGTTTCGAATTATTTGGAGCATCTACAATGTATGTGTTTCAGGCTCTGACGTTGCTTTCGCTTGTTGGATTATTTTTTTCATACCGAGTGCATAGGTGCATGTGGCCTTTGCTTATTAGCGTTCCGGGTGTTTTACTGATTTTTTACAGCTATTATTTCATTGACGCTGATTATTGGACTACTTTTCTATATATTGGGATGTTCACGATGCTATTAGCATCAGGAGTAGATTATTATAGGAACAGATTGCATAAAAAAAATAAAGCGGTGGAAATACAATTACAATCAATTATTACCTGTCCGGTATGTGGCAATAGCAAAGAAGAGACGATGCCTACAGACGCATGTCAGTATTTCTATGTGTGTGAAAGGTGTCAATCCCGACTAAAACCAAAAGAAGGCGATTGCTGTGTTTTTTGCAGCTATGGAACGGTGAAGTGTCCTCCTATTCAGATGGGCGAAAATTGCTGCTGAACAACCTATCAAAATATATTTATAAAATCGGCTATTGAATATCGTAATTGAGATTTTCACCGATTAATATTCCTGAATAATGTTTCGAACATTGTCCAGTCAACCCATACCCGAATAGGCACGAATTAGACCGTTCGTACTCATAAATGCTCGAACTTACTCATTAAGGCTTGCAACGCTATCAAGTCCCTGATAAACAGGTTCGAAATATGTCCAGTCATCCCGACAAAA
>CAZLPE010000245.1:0-2622 GCA_964561325.1 uncultured Flavipsychrobacter sp. | reverse complement strand
ATATCTATTGCATAGGTAGATTCATACAACACTATTTGCTGGGTGCCAGTCAAGCCGGGACATGTACCGGTATTAAACAACGGAATATTGTTCCACGACACCACAAACGTACGGCAAGGAGCAGTTCCGTATATAGCCCATGTGGTAGTGCCGCCGGGTATAGAAGGGTCAAGGTCGTAGTATGCGCCCATAATTGTATTAATGGTTGCTGCATTCAATGAGCCCGGCATTGGTATTGGGCCCGGGATTGACCATGGACAACCACCTCCGGCAAGCGCCGTATTAAAACAAATCTCACCATTAGCGCCTATTATACATGAATTGTACTTTACGCCATAAAAGCAAAAAGGGAAAGGCAATGCGAGTACTCCGCTGTAAACATCATCTGTGCCCACAAGTATAGATGTGCCTCCGGTAAACGAAGTTGGCAAGTAGGGAATGGTAGAAAAAGTGTAGGAGGACGTAGATTTTATTGAAGTAGTGTCCGTACAGCTAATTGTTGTGCAACCGCCGTTGCAAATCGTGGTGCCGCCAATACCAGTGATGGATGTAGTCGACAACGGTGGGCAAGGCAATGGCTGAGCTATGCCTCTAAACGAGATAATTAGCAGTGTAATATACACCAACGACTTGAGCAAACGCTTCATAAAACAATACTTAATTTAACTCCGGAAAACACAAGGACTACCAAATTTCTGCACTAAGTTAAAATAAAATTAAAAAATAACGAAAAAAAATAACGGGAATACCCACATTGCAGCAACTTTAGCCGAATAGTTAATAAGCATATCTGT
Source organism: uncultured Flavipsychrobacter sp. (assembly GCA_964561325.1). GTDB lineage: Bacteria > Bacteroidota > Bacteroidia > Chitinophagales > Chitinophagaceae > Nemorincola. The sequence goes on along the minus strand of CAZLPE010000245.1, from coordinate 1,828 downwards.
AATATTAACTTTCCTAACCCATCTTTTTGCTGTTAGCAATAATTAGGCTGTTTTAACAGACGCTTTCTTGTAAACAGGCACCGTAGAGCAAGGCTCGCCATACATAATCGATTTAACAACCGGGCGCAAATGAAAGGTAATGGCCACATATGCCGCTTCGGGCACACGCGTATCGCCGCAACCTTTTATTACTACTCTCTTATCTGCATAATCAGCGGTATCTATCGCTGCTATGCGGTTCACAATTATCGATTTCTCTAACTCTTCGCGCGTTCCAAAATAAACGGAGGCAGCAATGGGTTGTAAATATGATGCGGCAAGCATATATGCCCAAACCGGAGTTATTGCGTCGGCGCTGCAAAACATAGCGACATGTTTTCCTCTGTACTGCTCCCAGTCGTGCAGTGGAAGGGCTGCTCTGTAATCCTTTTCTTTTAATATCATTTCCATATACAGAAATGGTTTAAGATCAAAAGTCGCCAATTCATCTACCGGCACGTATGGAGCCAGATCGAGTGTTATTATACCGCTTTCCGCTACTTTGTTTACTATCGTTTCCATTGTTCTATTTACAAATACGTGTAACTACAAAGATACATCATTAGCGTAGCGCAAATACTACCAATGCTTACAGCGCTAAAGGATTTGCTAAGCGGCGATAATTGCAATCTATACACACATAAAAAAAGCGCAACACTCGCTAAAGTGTTGCGCATTCTAAAATGACCAAAAACATTAGTACGTAGTGTACTGCATTTTATATACAGCCGTATTGCGTATAAGCCCGGTATAATCCTTGGTAGCAATATGCGTTTGTGTTATTTTGCTATCGCCGTCTATTACATAGGTTATGTCTGATGTGTCTTCTTTAGCATAAATAGACTTTATCAAGTGGGTGTTCTGATAAATGTTTACGCCATAGGTAGTAAACGAACCCAACTGCATATAATCGCCCATTCTGTTTACCTGATCCGGGAAAACGCCAAATGATTGCTTGAACTGCAGACCGGGATATGTAGCCGTATCTACCAAACCGTTATTATCAACTGAGGTAATATAGATAGGCCCTTTTACATAAGATGTCAGGTGCAAATCTGTACCCACGCCATCTTGTGTGCCCAATATAGGCGCCTTAGGATCGAATATAGTATAGGCAACGCTTATGGGCGTAGACATGTATGGATAGCTTATTGTCAGGTCGCCATCGTTACGCAAAAAATCGCTGTTGTTAGATGTATAAATAACCGTGCTCTTAAACGTAGTATTAGAAGCCGGACCAACATTGTAAAAAGTTTCATTCACACGCGCCAGCAACTTACCAAAATATTCATAGGTCACGTAACGTTGCGGGAAGTATGCGGTGGTTATTTGCCCTGCTGAATTCTGGATGAATGTGTCGCGCTCTACAACAAGCGAGGTTTTCACCTTGGTTATAGTTTTGTATATGGTATCGTTAGAATACTCAAACTGCGCGCTTTTATCGAAATTATTCGAATCGTTGCTTGTAAACAGTATAGTGGATACGCGATTATCGCTATTGTAGAAAAAAGAAAAATTCTCGTTAACAGTAGCTCCTGAAAGGGTCGAAATTTTAGTGTAAGACTGCATTCTGTAGTTACCTGGCAGCGGATTTCTTGGGTTGATCACCTTGTTGCACGAAGGAAGCATATAAAATCCAGCAACAAGAGCAGCCGCAGATAATAATTTCACATATCTCATAATGGAGCATTTAAACATTAGAAAGCCAAAAATAATAAATACCTGTCAATAGTCAAGCGCATTCTAAAACAACGCAAAATAATGCGAAAATTAAGATTACCGAAACGAA
>CAZLPE010000244.1:0-2686 GCA_964561325.1 uncultured Flavipsychrobacter sp. | reverse complement strand
TGAATGGCTAACAATCAGCAACATAGCCATATAACAAAAACCTATTCATTACCCGAAGCATCAAAAGCGATATCCAAATCCTCAATCAGACACCCTTATTAACTCATTTTTATATATAAGACTAACTACAAGGACGAATGTACAAGAATAATAATACTAACGATAAAGCAACTTTTGGATTAAACAATAAGCTTCTGTTAAACACAAGGTGAAAAATGAAATAAAAATGTCGATGAAATCGTCTTGCACAGAATACAAAGTCAGACATTGATATTATCTGGATTTTGATGGGTATTCCAGAACAGGAGCAGTTCAATTTGGTTGAACGCCTTACGCACCCGGTAAAATAAAACTACTTGCTTATTGATTACAACCTTGTGAACACCCTTTCTTCTGTTGGTGGTAACGAACAATTCCGGAAATAATGCCGCAAGTTTAATTTTTTCATCAACAGCGTTAACGAAATTAATTATGTCTTTTTCAGACCATTCCCGCTCAAGATAGGCTATATTATTTCCATACGACGCCAATGCTCTTGGCGTCCACTTTATTTCGAAAGCCATTTATCATACTTTTTCATCACATCGTCATGCGATATCAATTGGCCTTCGTCGGCTTGATTGATAGCCTCATCCAAACTTGTTTTGACAGAGTCAGGCAATTCGTCCCAAAAATCATATTTATGCTCCGCCTCAAGCATTGCATATACCATTTTCACAGTTTTATCATCAGCATCATCAATATACTTTTTCACTTGCTCACGCAATAAATCTTTCGGCGCCATATTAGATGTTTTTACAAATTTAGCAAGAAAAAACCCAAAATCTCGCAAAAAATATACAGCTGCTCCAAGCTCCCCCTACCCAAATACCGCCTTCATCATCACCTCCGTAAATGTGTCCCAGGTATATTTCTTTTTCTCGTTTTTTATGTGTGTCTGCATATCGGGTAGCGATCCCGGCGTGTAAAACTTTAAAATAGCATCGGCTATAGCTGTAGGGTTTGGTTCGGCTATAAAGCCTACTTTACCGTCGGGCACCACCTCGGCCAGCCCCCCCACATTGGTTACCACCATGGGTTTTTCAAAATGGAAGGCTATCTGCGTAATTCCACTTTGCGTGGCATGTTTGTAGGGCTGCACTACAAGGTCGGCAGCGCTAAAATAGTAACGCACCTCGCTATTGGGTATAAAGTCGGTGTTGAGATGCACCACATCCTGCAATTTGTGCTTTTCTATAATCGCGTTATTGTTGGCCTCTACATTTTTATTGTAATACTCGCCTGCAGCCAGCAAGTGTATACCCGCCTTGCGGATACGTTCGTCGGCCATAGCTTCCAGCAGCCAATCGAGCCCTTTGTATTCTCTTATAAACCCAAAAAAGAGTATGTATTTTTTATCGCTGTCCAGCTGCAGCTTGCGGCATGCCTCTTGCTTAGTAACCGCTTCCTTATAGCTGTCGTACACCGGATGGGGCGTAAAAAATGCAGGCTTGCTTGTGAAGGTTTTTACGTCTTTCAGCACATCCTTACTCATCGTCACAAATGCATCTATAGCGCCTACAAAGTAGTTGGTGAGTTGCGTATCGCCGGGGCGTTTTTCATGAGGTATTATGTTGTCTACTACGCACAGCACGCGCGTATGCTTATTGCCTTTAGCCAAACGCAATATAGACCCAAAAGCAGCGCCCATAAAGGGTAGCCAGTATTTTACCACTATCAGGTCAAAGTTCTGTTTGTTCATTTGCCGGCCCACACTTATCCAGTTCAGCGGATTTACGGAGTTGACTAATGTTTTTATGGTTAAACCCTTAGGCGCCGGCTCGTCGGTAAACTGTGTTTTGCCCGGAAACAAAAACGATGGGTATTGCAGCGAGAAAGAATAAATAACTACCTCGTGCCCCTGCTCCTGTAGCTGATAGGCCAATCTTTCGTTAAACGCCGCCAGACCGCCCCGTAACGGATGCGCCGTACCCAGTATTGCGATTCTCATAAAAACAGTGTTTTAAATTCGGTTTGCGCGCGCTCATAGTCGGCGGGAATACCTATATCTATAAAATATCCGTCGCTCACATAGCCGCACAGCTTGCCTTCAGCAAGGTACTTCTCCAGATAATCTTTCTCGAACGAAAATTTCTCGGGCAGATTTTTCTCCAAAAAAGCTTCTTTGTTAATAATGTAGATACCGCCATTTATGAGCCCTGCATCGCGATAGTGTTTCTCTTCAAACGACGTTATGACACCCACAGCGTCGGTATTCACCACGCCATATCTGTCGAATTGATGCATCTCTTTGAGCGCCAGCGTGGTATTAGCCTGTTTTTCCTTGTGGAATTTCATTTGCGCGCGCAGATCTACCATAAACATAGTATCGCCGTTTACCACCGCTACATCGTCGGTATCTGCTATTTCCATTGCTGCCAGTATGCCGCCGCCGGTGCCCAGCGGTTCAGTTTCTATCACGCAGTCTATCTCAAACTGTACATCCTGTTCTTCCAGCCAATTAGTAACCTCCCAATGCTTAAACCCCAGCGACAAAATAGCGCGGGTGCAGCCTTGCCTGTCGAGATAGTCGAACAAATGCGCTAAAAAAGGCTTACCGGCCACCATGGCCATACACTTGGGATGCTCCCCTATTACGCCTTGCAGCCTTGTGCCCAAACCACCCGCCAATACTATTGCTTCCATT
>CAZLPE010000243.1:0-2713 GCA_964561325.1 uncultured Flavipsychrobacter sp. | reverse complement strand
CCCGGATTGGCTTTGGCCAGTTCGGCAGCCTTGCGTTTGGCTTCTTCTTCCGCGCGCTTGGTGGCCTCGGCCATTTCTTTTTCTATCTGTAGTTTTATATAGTTGTTTATACGGTTGGCAGTGGCGCGGTTTTTTTCTATCTCTTTCAGCAGTTGGTTTTCCTTGCCCTTCAGGTCTTGTATCACCTGATTGGTTTGTTCGGTCTCTTGTTTAAGCGCCTGCGTTTGCTGCATTTGCGCATTCAGCAACTCGTCTTTTTCTGCTTTTTCTGCATTCAGCGTGCCTATTTTGCGCTGCAGTTGGTTCTGGGTTATTTTTATCTGGTCTACCTGCTGCTTTCTGAAATCTCTGAATTTTTTAAGGTAGCGCATACGGCGCATAGCGTCGTTGAAGTCGCTCGATGAGAATAGAAAAGCCATCATGCCGTAGGTGCTGCGGGTGCTATAGGCATAGCGTATAGATTGCGCATACCGTATTTTTAACAGCTCCAGCTTTTGCTTCAGGGTTTGCACTTCTGTAGACGACGATTTTATGGTGTGGTCTATATCGTGCAGTTCCTCGTTTATATTGCCTATCAGGCTTTGGCGTTGCGCAAGCTTGTTTTGCAGCGCGCGCAGCTGGCCCATAGTGGCGTTTTTATCCTTCTTAATAGCATCAAGTTGGTTTTCTGTTTCTTTTATGGCATCTAATATTTCTTTCTTTTTTACTTCCAGTTGCGCCTTGGTATATAACGACTGTGTCTGCGGTTGCGCAAACACCGCAACCGACAGCAACATGCAGAGTATTAGTGAACTTATGCGCATTGATGAGCTTTTGTGAAAAACAAAAATAACTAATTACGAGGGTTGTTGCACCCCTGTTTTTACATTTAAGACGATTTTACAATATTTTTCCATAAAATACCGCTCCCGCGTTTTTTTATTGTCTGCCGTTTGTTTTCTTTTGCTACAAAGAAAAATACTATGCTATATTCAATGACGGGTTTTGGGCGTGCAGAGGCGTTGGTAAATGGCCGCCAGGTGGTGGTAGAATTGAAAGCCCTCAACGGAAAACAATTTGACGTGGCCACCAAACTCCCGCCAATACTCAGGTCTTATGAGCTCGATATCCGCAATTTGCTCAGCAATATGCTGCTGCGCGGCACTATAGACCTTACTATCAGCGTGCGCCAGGAAGGCGCCTCTAAGCCCATGGTCATTAATACCGATCTTGCGGTGTTTTACTACCACGGCATGAAGCAGATAGCCGATAAGGTAGGCGCGCCGCTCGATAATATCATATCTACCCTGATGCGCATGCCCGAGATTGTGGCGCCCGATCAGGATGTGCTGCCCGACGAAGAATGGGAAAATGTGAAAGCCGTAATAGTAGACGCCGCAAACCAACTGATGCAGCACCGACTGGATGAAGGCGTGGCGCTGCTGAAAGACATAAAACTGAGAATAAGCAATATAGAAGCCCTGCACGAAAAAATTGTTCCGCTGGAAAAAGAACGCATGGAGCGTATACGCACACGCATCAATCAGTGGCTGGAAGATATGGCAGGTAAAGAAAAAATAGACCCTAACCGCTTTGAGCAAGAAATGATATACTACCTGGAGCGCATGGACTTCTCGGAAGAGAAAATACGCCTGCGCCAGCATTGCGGCTATTTTAACGACACCATCAATGAGAACGATGCTGCTATAGGCCGTAAGCTCAACTTTATACTGCAGGAAATAGGCCGCGAGATCAACACGCTGGGTTCTAAAGCCAACCATGCCGAGATACAGCAGATAGTGATCAACATGAAAGACGAACTGGAAAAAGCTAAAGAACAAATTCTGAACATATTGTAACACAATAGGTTGTACAAAGATTTTCTGCCAATCGCCGGATTTATGCCGGCGATTGGTTGGAACAACAAAGCGGCGGTACTTTTATGGAATAAAATAACCGGCGTAGCGGTTTCTGCTTTTTACTTTTTACTTTTGCCTGCTCAATGAAACGTAATATACTCCTCGTTCTGATATTGTCCGGTTTTTTGGCCGGATGCCTGCCTGCGCCTTTCTTTCAGAAAGAGGAGGCAATACCCCAGAATGCCTGGAACTATAATTTTAAACCTACGTTTAAGTTTGACATAACGGACACAGTAACGGGCTACGACACCTATTTTCTGATACGCCACACCCAGGCATATCCCTACTCTAACCTGTGGATATGGCTATACATAAAAACACCCGGCGACACCATAGTGCGCAAGGAACGTATAAACATAGTACTTACTGAAGCTAACGGTAAATGGATGGGCCGCGGCATGGGTGAGATATACGAGCAACGCCTGCAAATAAATCTGGGCGACTCTGTAAAGTTCAACAGGAAGGGTACCTATCAGGTATCTATGGAGCAGAATATGCGCATCAATCCACTACCCGAGGTGCTGCACGTAGGGCTTTGTGTAAAAAAGAAAGAACTCAGGTAAGGGAGCGCTGATTGATGAGCTGCCCTAGCTCAGGAGGGCGCTACATATAAACCACCCAATACGAATAATAGCAAATCGCCATTATAACTTGGAGTCAATGACTGTCATTGCTCCTAATGCTGTATAGGTTTGTAGTTATGTATCATACCGACTAAAATTAAAAAATTGGGAGACCAATATCCGATGTTCGTTACTCGATTTTATTGTAATTTGTACTTAGCCCGAATGGGCTAAAATTTGAATAGCCGGAGG
>CAZLPE010000242.1:0-2746 GCA_964561325.1 uncultured Flavipsychrobacter sp. | reverse complement strand
CCAAAAATCAAAAAGCCTTTCAGTTGTTACACTGAAAGGCTTTTGTTGCTGGTGGTGTGAGCCGGGATCGAACCGGCGACACAAGGATTTTCAGTCCTTTGCTCTACCGACTGAGCTACCGCACCAACTGAAACGCCCCGTTTGGGAGTGCAAAGATAGGTAAAGTTTTGAAACAACAAAAACTATTTTGACTTTTTTCGGAAAAATATTCTGTCTGCCTGAAAATCACGGCTTACTGAGCACTTATTAGTACTTTGCAGCGTGTTTATACGGCAGAAAACAAACAAATCGAAGTTGTTGGGGTTTCTAAAAACAACGCAAACTGGCATCTACAATGCATGTTTTGTAGTAGTCATTTGCTCTATGCATTGCCACGCCCAAAATGCCGATATTGACCTGCTCAGAGATATAAACCTTAAAAGAAATAAAACACTGGATGCCCCCATGGAGGCTATAACCAATTCGGCATATATTGTTTCGGCAGCCGCGCCGCTGGCCGAGTTGGCAACCGGCTACATGACCCACAACAAAGCGCTTACTACCAAGGGTTGGCAATGCGTTGCCGGGCTCGGGCTAAATACTGCGCTTACTTTTGGATTGAAATATACCATAAATCGGCCGCGACCATACACTACCTATACCTATCTGGAACCATACAAGCATAATAAAGATGCTTCTTTCCCGTCGGGTCACACGTCTTATGCCTTCAACACCGCTACATCGTTGTGCATTGCTTTTCCTAAATGGTATGTCATTGCACCAAGCTATGCATGGGCTACTACTGTGGCATATAGCCGTATGCATCTGGGCATGCACTATCCCACCGATCTTTTAGCGGGGGCTGCGGTTGGCGCCGCTTCGGCATGGCTCTCTTACAAGGGTGGTATGTGGCTGCAAAAACACAACAAAAAGCAGCGCATACCACAGTAAGCAACATACACACCGCCATGCGCAGAATTTCGTTTATTTTGTACCCGATATGAAATTGGCGTTTGTACAAGACTGGTTTAATGCAAATGGCGGAGCCGAGAAAGTAGCCGGGGCGATACTGGACGCTTACGAACACGAGGAAATATCCATTTTTGCATTGTTCAACCGTTTCTCGCCTGCCGCCAATGAAGAGATTTTGCATAACCGGCCAGTCAATACGTCGTTTTTACAATACGCGCCTTATTTATCTCGGCTATACAGGTATTTCTTGCCGCTAATGCCGTGGGCAATGGGTAGATTTCATTTGCGCAATTTTGACCTGATAATATCTACCTCGCACGCCGTAGCAAAAGGTTTTCGCGCCGACCCGTCAATCCTTAATATCTGTTATTGCCATACGCCACTACGCCCTATCTGGGACCAATACGAAGATTATGCGTCCGGGCACCCATTGGGTAGATCGTGGTTGTACCGCGCTTTCGTAAACTATCTGCGCAGGTGGGACTATGCATCTGCACAACGGGTGCATTACTTCATAGCCAATTCGGCGCATATACAACAGCGGATACAGAAAAGCTACAATCGCAGCTCTACAGTAATTTATCCGCCTGTGCGGGTGCACAAATTTACGCTCAGCAAAACCCCTCGCGAAGACTATTATTTGTGCCTTGGCCGATTTGTGCCCTACAAAAAAATAGATATGGTGATCCGCGCTTTTCAACAAATGCCCGACAAAAAGCTGGCATTGATAGGCGACGGCTGGGGCGCTACGCAATTCGACAGCCTATTGCGCGGCTACCCAAACATTGAGTGGCTGGGGTATAGAGAAGACGCTGAAATGATAGGGTATATGCAACGCGCCAAAGCATGCATATTTGCAGCTAAAGAAGATTTCGGAATACTTTGCGTTGAGGCGCAAGCCTGCGGCACACCGGTAATAGCGCTCGACTATGGCGGTTATCGAGAAACGGTCATTGATGGGGCTACTGGTTACTTATTTGCCGACCAAACAGAACAAAGCCTTATAGGCGCCCTAGAAAAAATGGAGCATGCTCCGCTAACCGACCATGAAACTATTCGCCAAAATGCTTTACGTTTCTCCGACGACCGATTTAGAGCAGAGTTAATTGCATTTGTGCAAAAAGCGAACGCCGAGTTTCATCAAAAAAAAGCAGGATCATGAACCCCAACACCATAGAACAATACATGGCCCGCTTCCTTATGGTTGCGGTATTCTTGCCCATGCGGCTACAGGTGTTGGTAACGGTTGCAGTAGCCGTTTATTTTGTGGTGCGCACATTATCTCAAAAACAATGGCCTCCGGCAAGCAGTATCATTTCGGCGCTGATATTAGGTAGTGGGCTTTTTCTATATATTGGGGCATTGCCGCTATCGCCTGCGCCCTACCAAAAAATAGTAAGCAGCCTTATAGAACGCCGGGAATCGCTGCTGTTATTGCCTGTAGCATTTGCCTTGGTTTCGCCGCGCTATATAAGGCAGATACTTGCTGACCGCATTTATTTTGTATACGCCTGCATCATATCGTGCACAATGGGCAATTGCTCCTATTTATACCATCATTTCACAATTCGCGGGGGTAGTTATCCATTTTCACATGTTTACTATCGTATGCTCTTCGAGCCATTCACGGGCATACACCCCACCTATATGGGCCTGTATTTGTGCTTTTCTATTGCTATACTCTTGTTTTACAAAGGGTTCACTTCAAAACCATGGATAAGGTATGGGCTTCTGTATTTACTATTACTGTTTCTGCTGGCGTTGTTGGCAAAATCGCCGCTGATAGCGCTTGTTC
>CAZLPE010000241.1:0-2817 GCA_964561325.1 uncultured Flavipsychrobacter sp. | reverse complement strand
GCGCTATTCAGCGCTTTCAGTGTAGTGTCGCCTATTGAAGCTACAGTAATGTCATTGCTTTTTATGTCTAAAAGCCTAAGAAAGAAGTAGTTTTCTGTAGAGTCTTCTTTAAAACGAACATTTAGGAATTTCACATTGTCGATATCCGAGAGGTAAGCAGTACACACTTCGGTTTTCTTGCTCCCTTTGTCTTTAAAAGATACTTTGTAGGTGTATTCATTATTGGCGCTAATGGTATATACATCCTTGCCGTCTTCCTTTTTTACCGGTTTCCATTTCCCTAAAAGTCTTTTGTCCTGTTTAATAAGGGGTGTTGCGTCTATTGGGTATTTAGCGGTAACACAACCAATTGTAAAGAGAGTAATACCTAATAGCGACAATAGAATAGTATAGTTTTTCATGTGATTATTTTATATAAAGCTATGAAAAAGAAAAATACTGTCCAAAAACTCTTATTTCACTTGTCTGCGGTAGAGGAAATAGGCCAGAATACTAAAAATAATGTTAGGTATCCACACGGCTATTGTTGGGTTTAAGTTGGCCTTGGTAGAAAAAGTAGTAGATAGCTGTAGAAACATAATATAAATAGCGCTGATGACAATACCCAAAGCAAGGTGCAGACCGCTTCCACCCCTTATTTTTCTACTTGCAATACATACGCCTATTATGGTAAGTATCATACCCGCAAATGGTTGTGCTGTTCGGCGTTGTTTTTCTATATAGTAGAAATTAAGGTTCTCCCTGCCGTGCATTTGTTCGGCCATCACATATTTATCCAATTCTGGTGTGGTTAGCGCTTCCTTTATCGCTTCTGTTCTGTTTAGGTCGGTAGGCGTAAAGGGGTACTTCATTTCCAGCTCGGGCATTCTGGTCAGCTTTTCCTTGAGCGTATCGTTGTTGCGAATAACAACATTATGCAAATGCCATATTTTTTTTGCTGAGTCGTAAACCACATAGTCTGCCATTACCTTTTCGGTTAGCATTGTGCCATTTATTTTCTCTACAGTAAATCGCGAACCGGTATTATTGCTGTAGTTGAAGCCCTGCATATATACATAGGTGTTCTTGGCTATACCAAGGTGCATATTCTCCCCGGAGTATTTAAAGTACTCATCGTTAATGTACTTGTCCTCAAATGCAATACGCTGTTTATTGGCAATCGGTATGATCCAGTGATTAGCAATAAGCGATATTGCACACAAAAAACCTCCGCCAATAAAGTAGGGCCTAAGGAAACGACGGTAAGATACGCCGCCCGACAAAATGGCAATAATCTCTGATTTGTAGGCAATTTTTGAGGTAAAAAATATGGTAGCTATGAATATAAATAGCGGAAATAATAGCGCAGTAATGTGGGGTACAAAGTTTTTGTAATAGTTGGCAACAGCCCAAAATGGCGCTTTCTTAGATACTAGGTTGTCTACTTTTTCAGAATAATCTATTACGCACGATATGATGGCCAGCACCATAATAGCGAAAAAGAATGTGCTGAAAAACTTTTTGATTATGTAAACATCCAGCTTCTTAATTCCAATCAATCCCCATCCTTGCAGCGCAGGATTTTTTTCCTTATCAGGCTTACTATCCAATACTTCAGACGGCGATTTTTTAGTAATGCTATTTTGTTCCATAAATCGGGCAGCTAAGGTACGCTTTATGTAAAAGCGTTTAGCCAATGAAATTATAAACGTTGTTTTAAAATTGGCAACATTTCATTTTTCCAACTTGTAAAATCACCTGCAATGATATGTTCGCGGGCTTGCTTCACTAAATGCAGATAAAAAGCCAGATTATGTATGCTGGCAATAGTAAGACCTAAAAATTCGCCTGCCACAAACAAATGGCGCAGATATGCCTTAGTGTAATATTGACTGGTGTCGCAATCGAGCCCGTCGTCTATTACGCTAAAGTCGTCGGCCCACTTTTTGTTTTTTATGTTTATTACGCCCTTTGTGGTAAACAGCATACCATTTCTGCCGTTTCTGGTAGGCATCACACAGTCAAACATGTCTACTCCCAATGCAATGTTATTGAGAATGTTCCATGGCGTACCTACACCCATAAGGTAGCGAGGCTTATCGGCAGGCAGATACTCGCAACAGTGTGCGCACATCTCGTACATCATTTCCTCTGGCTCGCCTACAGACAGGCCTCCTATGGCGTTACCATCGCAACCCATACTGGCGATATACTCTGCCGATGCGCGCCGTAGGTCTTTGAATGTACTACCCTGCACTATCGGGAATAAGCTTTGCTCATAGCCATATTTTGGTGAAGTTTCCTTCATGCGGTCTACGCACCGCGATAGCCAGCGATGAGTCAAGTGCATTGATTTATGAGCATATGCATAGTCGGACGGATATGGCGGACACTCATCGAATGCCATAATAATATCTGCGCCTATACTACGCTGCGTGTCAATCACATTCTCGGGAGTAAATAAATGACGCGAGCCATCTATGTGCGACTGAAACACAACGCCTTCTTCTTTAATCTTCCGGTTAGCTGCTAATGAAAAAACCTGGTAACCACCGCTGTCTGTTAATATTGGCCTGTCCCAATTATTAAATTTATGTAGTCCGCCCGCTTGCTCAAGTATTCCGGTGCCGGGACGTAGATACAAATGGTAGGTATTGCCTAATATTATCTGTGCTTTTACTTCGTCTTTTAGCTGCTTTTGGGTTACTGCCTTAACGCTGCCTACAGTGCCTACAGGCATAAATATAGGCGTCTGTATTTCGCCATGGCCAGTTGTAATAATACCCGCGCGGGCAGATGAGGCTGAATCGGTGGCTTGAAGATCGAAAGTCAAAGTGG
>CAZLPE010000240.1:0-2871 GCA_964561325.1 uncultured Flavipsychrobacter sp. | reverse complement strand
AGCATATTCTTTCAATCTACTTCTTATACTGCTCAGCTATGCCTTTCATTTCATTTAGTTTAAGCAGGGCTTCTACAGGTGTTAGGGTATTAATATCGGTAGCATCCAGTAGTTGTTGTATCCTGCGCATGTCTTCAGTTACGCCATCAAAAATATTAAGTTGGTAGTTGGGCGCTGCTTTTATGCTTTTTACCTTTTGTAGCGTTTCGCCAGTAGCGGCATGTTTTTCTTCCAGTTGCGACAGTATTTGGTTGGCTCTGTCCAGCAGTTTTGGCGGCATGCCGGCCATACGCGCCACCTGTATACCAAAGCTGTGCCTGCTGCCTCCGGGAGCCAGCTTGCGCAAGAATATAACTTTATTGCCTGTTTCCTTGTGGGTTATGTGGTAATTGCGCACTCTCGGCAATTGCTTTTCCAGTTCGTTTAGCTCGTGGTAGTGGGTTGCAAATAGCGTCTTTGGCTTGTCCGGGCTATTGTGCAAATGCTCTACAATACTCCATGCCAGCGAAATGCCGTCGTAAGTGCTGGTGCCTCTGCCTATCTCGTCGAGCAATACCAGACTACGCCCAGTAATATTATTGATAATACTGGCAGTTTCGTTCATTTCTACCATGAAAGTGCTCTCGCCGCCGCTCAAATTATCGGAAGCCCCAACGCGGGTAAAAATCTTATCTGTCAATCCGATAGTTGCCGATTCGGCGGGCACAAAACTGCCCATGTGCGCCATAAGCGTTATTATGGCCGTTTGCCGCAACAGGGCGCTCTTACCACTCATATTGGGTCCGGTAAGTATGATAACCTGTTGTTCGGTTTTGTTCAGCGTTATATCATTGGCGATATAGCTATCGCCTGGCGGCAGGCGTTGTTCTATAACGGGGTGTCTGCCCGCCACTATCTCCAGCGTAGGTTCATTTACCATTACCGGGCGGCGATAATTGTATTTGTGCGCGTTCCCAGCAAAACAAAGCAGGCAATCGAGTTGCGCTATAACGTGCGCATTGTGCTGAATAGCAGATATATATGGGTCTATACTCACCAACAACTGCTGATAAAGTTCCAGCTCTATCAGCAGCATTCTATCCTCGGCGCCCAGTATCTTTTCTTCATACTCTTTCAGTTCCGGCGTTATATAGCGTTCTGCATTGGCCAGTGTTTGTTTCCTTATCCATTCGGCGGGCACCTTGTCTTTGTGGGTGTGCGTTACTTCCAGGTAATAGCCAAACACATTGTTGTAAGAAATCTTCAGAGAAGAAATACCCGTATTCTGCGCTTCAGTTTGTTGTATTTGCAGCAGATAGTCTTTGCCGCTGCGCGATATTTTACGTAGATGATCCAGCTCTTCGTGCACCCCTTCGCGTATCATTCCGCCCTTAGCAGTTTGAGCGGGCGCTTCTTCTACTATAGTCGTAAGTATGCGTTCGCGCAGCTCGGATAGCGGCTGCAAAGAATCGACCATGCGCACCAACGAGCTATCGCCCGACTCCATGCACAGGTCCTTCATGGCGTTCATAAACTGAAGGCTACGCGCCAGTTGCAAGGTTTCTCGTGGATTAATTTTCTTCAGCGGTATCTTACCAACCAACCTTTCAACATCGCCTATTTGTTTGAGTAGCGCCGTAAGGCTGTGGTTCAGATCTTGTTCCTTTATAAAATGACTTACTAAGTTCAAGCGCTGCTCAATCTTACTCAGGTCGAACAATGGAAAGATCATCCACCGTTTCATCAGTCGGGCGCCCATGGGCGTATAGGTATGGTCTATTGCCTGTAGCAGATTGGTACCCTGTTCGTAAGCGCTATGCGCCAGCTCCAGATTACGTATCGTAAAGCGGTCCATCCACAAGTAGTCGTTGGCTACCATTCGCTGCAGCGTATTAATATGCTGTAGTTGCGAGTGTTCTGTGTCTTTCAGGTAATGCAATGCCGCGCCGCAAGCCACAATAGCTGCCCGCATATCTTCAACGCCATAGCCCTTCAGCGACTGCGTCTGGAAGTGGCTTAGGCAAAGATCATAACAATATTGCTCGCGGAAAATCCATTCATCAAGCAAAAAGGTATAAACTTTGGTATCAAATTGTTCTTTGAACCGTTTTGATTGCGACTTAGATAATATCACTTCCGAAGGCTGAAAGCTCTGCAAAAGCTTATCCATGTATTCTACATTTCCTTCGGCAGCATAAAATTCGCCGGTGGTAATGTCCAGAAAGGCAATGCCGCACAGCGGCTCAGCAAGGTGCAAGGCAGCCAGAAAGTTATTGGTGCGATTTTCCAGTAGTTTATCGCTTGTAGCTACGCCGGGCGTCACCAGTTCGGTTACGCCGCGCTTTACTATTCCCTTGGTTAGTTTTGGGTCTTCAAGTTGATCGCATATTGCTACCCTGTAGCCTGCTTTAACTAATTTATGAAGGTAGGTTTCGAGCGAGTGGTGCGGAAAACCAGCGAGGTCTACGTATGCGGCCGATCCATTGGCGCGCTTAGTAAGGGTAATGCCCAGCACCCGCGACGCAATTAGTGCGTCTTCGTTGAAAGTTTCGTAAAAATCTCCCACTCTAAACAACAATACTGCATCAGGATATTTGTTTTTAATTTCCTTATGCTGCTTCATCAACGGGGTTTCCGCAGTTTCTTTCTTAGACATTACTGCAAATGTAATTCCTTTAAAACTCGCTATCTGAGCATATTAGCAGCCATTCATCCTGTTATTGTGGATATGTGGATAAACCCGCCAAAACGCTAACCTAACACAGTTGCGTACTTTGGCGCAAAGCCAGTTCAAGTATGCGTAGCCTATTGCCAAATAACATTTACTTTCTTGGATGTTGGTTGAAATCGTGTTGAATCGGCCTGAGTTGGCTAATAGTCGCTTGTAGTTAC
>CAZLPE010000239.1:0-2928 GCA_964561325.1 uncultured Flavipsychrobacter sp. | reverse complement strand
GCTTCGTTGGTTTGCTCAAAAGGGAATACGCGGTCTATGACCGGCTGAATCGCTCCGGCTTCGATAAGATCAGTTATTGCAGCCAATTGTTTTCCATTGGCTTTCATAAAAAGGAATTTAAAGTTAACGCCCAGCTTTTTGGCTGTGCGTCTTACGCCCCTGCTCAGCAAGGTAGTAATGACTTTAATAGGCCATGACAAACCAAGCTCGGTAGCAAACTCGGGCGTAGGAGGCCCTGTTAAGGAAACAAGCGTGCCGCCAGGTTTAAGAATTCGGAGCGAAGCATCCAACACTTTTGCTTCTCTGTTGCTGTGTAACACAACATCATAGTCGCTGAGTCTGGTTGCAAAATCTTCTTTTTTGTAATCAATTACAATATCAGCGCCCAGTCGTTTTACCAAATCAATATTGGCGGCGCTTGTTGTTGTGGCTACGGTAGCGCCCAGATGTTTGGCCAACTGAATGGCAAATGTGCCAACGCCGCCGGAGCCTGCCTGAATAAATACTTTCTGACCCTTTTTTAGCTTTGCTATGTCTACAAGGGCTTGCCAGGCCGTAAGACCCACCAGCGGTATAGATGCAGCCTCCTCCATAGTGAGGTTCTTGGGTTTTAACGCCAAGTCGGCCTGATTGACCGATATGTACTCTGCAAATGTGCCTATTTTATGGTCGGCCACACGGGCATACACAAGATCGCCAACCTTAAACTTTGAAACGCCGGAACCAACTTTGGTTATAACTCCGGCCATATCATGCCCATTGATAAACGGCGTTTTGTAGGGTAGAAATATTTTGAAGTCTCCGTTTTTTATTAGCGTATCTAACAGATTGATAGCTGCGGCATTTATTTTTACCAATACCTCGTTATCGTTTACCAATGGCAAATCTGTATTTATCAGGCTTAGCCTTTCCTTTTTGCTGTATTTTACTACTGAGAATGCTTTCATTGTTGTTGTTTTAATATTTGTTTATGTTTTTTACGATAGAGCTTTCAAACGTCTTGTAGGCAAAATGCTGTATTGCAAGAAACAAAGACGCGCCCTTGCCTACCGGATGACTGAACTTCGGATTTTTGTCCTCTATCAGTTTTACCAATGTATGTATTACAGGCGTTGGCTCGGGTGCATTACTGAATAGGTCGTTCGAGAAATTTTCAATTTTTCTCCTGTAGCCATCGTAATCGCTTATTCTACCTTCGGCAGCTATCGAATTGCCAAGGATATTGGTTTTGAAACCCATGGGCTCCACCATAGCTACTTTTATATTAAATTCATTTAGTTCAAAACGCAACGATTTAAAGTATCCTTCAAGGGCGTGTTTGGATGCGCCATAATAGGCGGCGCCCGGAAAATTGAGCAGCCCCATAATGGAGCCCACCGTTATTATCTTGCCAAAACGTTGCTTTCTGAAATACGGCAACAATTCGTTGGTGAGGGCTACGGTTCCCCAAAAATTGGTTTCCAGTTGTTTTCTTCCCAATTCTATAGAGGTTTCCTCAGCAAAACCTGATAAGTAATAACCGGCATTGTTTATCAGTACATCCAACCGACTGATATGTTCAAATAGTTCTTTTGCAAACGAACGCACTGAAGTTTCATCAGCTATATCCAATTTCAGCATTTTGAACGGTACTGATGCCTGGTTTTTTTCAGGACTACGGCTGGTGCCTATTACGTGGTAGCCGCTCTGGTGCAGATGTTTCGCCAAGAGTAATCCAAAGCCGGAAGAGGCTCCGGTAATTAAAATTGTTTGTTTCATTTAAGATATAGTTATTAATTTTGCTTGCAGAATGCAAGTGCAAATATAGATACTCACTTGCATTTTGCAAGTTATTTCAGAATAAGTTTTATTTATATGGCTAAAGGCAGATCTCAGTGTCCGGTTAGTTGCTCGCTCGATGTATGGGGAGACAAGTGGTCGTTATTGATAGTTAGAGACTTGATGATGAATAAAAAGTGTACCTATGGCGACTTTTTGAAGGCTCCGGAAAAAATAGCTACAAATATTTTGGCAGCGCGGCTGAAAACGTTAGAAGAAAATGGCGTGATAGAAAAATTGGAGCACCCGGATAGCAAAGCTAAAGTGCTGTATATGCTAACCCAGAAAGGAATAGACCTGCTGCCAATAATGATTGAAATAAACTTATGGGCAGAAAAATATTACGAGCTACCCCCCGACAGAATAGCCTTGCTTAACGAAGTTAAAAAAGACAAAGAAGGCTTTATAAAAACAAATATGGATTCTCTTCAAAGCGCTTAGCGCTGCGCGCAAGAAGTAGTGTGTTTTGCAAAATGGGACTCATTTGTTGGTGTATGCCAACAAATAAACAGGTTTGTATTTGGGCTTAAAATGCAGTTTTATTGCTTTGCCGAGTAAAAGCCCGAACGGGCTTTAATTTGAATAGCCCGGGGAGCATCCCGGGGTAGGGAATACACGACACATCAACCTGTATGGGCAAGATCCCAAGCGGTGTGCATCGTCCTGATACGCAAACATGCGATACCTACGGCATCGGCTCACCTTATTCGAGTTGCTATAAACATTCGATGCCTACAGCATCGAGTAGTTAGCGGCAATAAATATGGATCTATCATTAAAAATTTCTAAAATATTTCCACAGATACCATCAGTCTTCCCACATAGGTTATTTGGGATGATTCACCGATGCCTACGGCATCGAATGTTTATAGAAAAACATATTTACGTGCGCCCGATGCTGTAGGCATCGAATGTATACCACACACGGGATAGTTTTGTGCATTTGGTTACCGCCCTTGACAGGGTTGATAAATAGGTTCGTATTTGCGCCTAAAATGCAAGTGAGATAAGTTGTGTTGTTTTGATAGGTAAAAGCCCGAACGGGCTTTAATTTGAATAGCCCCGGGAGCATCCCGGGGTAAGGAATATATTACACATCAACCCGGAACG
>CAZLPE010000238.1:0-2940 GCA_964561325.1 uncultured Flavipsychrobacter sp. | reverse complement strand
GATTTGATAGAAAGGCTACAGAGTATGTACGGTCCTTTGATGTTTCACCAAAGCGGAGGTTGTTGCGATGGGTCTCAACCAATGTGTTTTGAACTTGGTGAGTTTAAGACCGGGGAAAACGATGTGTTGCTTGGTTCGGTACATGGTTGTCCGTTTTGGATGGGCAGAGACCAATTTGAGTATTGGAAACATACACAATTGACGATCGACGTTATAGCAGGGCGTGGGTCGAGCTTTTCGTTGGAGATTCCGTTGGGATACAGGTTTATTATAAGATCGCGCGTATTTAGCAACGAAGAGATGGACGAACTGGAAGCGTCAGGAACGCTTTAAGCTGGTATAAATATCATCAAAATGTTTACTAAGCGCTGCTGCGCTCACTGGTTTTTCTATTATTTCAAAATTGGCGTGCGGCGGCATCAGTGGAGGCGTTGAATTGTAAGCGCTCATTAAAACAATGAAAATTTCAGGATAATGCGCTGCAATTTTTGGCGCCTGCTCCCAACCTACTCCGTCGGCAAGATTATAATCGAGCAGTAAAATATTTGGTTCAAAATCGGATAGGCAGGCCATCCCTTCTGTAACTGTATTAGCAATACGCACACTGAAATTACGTCTGACAAAGAATTCTTTTAACAACAGGCAAAGGTCAATTTCATCGTCAATAATTAAAATTGCTTTATCTGAACGCATGGTGTTTTGATTGTTTTTATTAAGTACCCAAAATAGAACATCCAAACGGGTTGTGCAATAATTATATTCAGTATTTGTTGCTGCCGATAAACTAAGGAAGTATTATTACTGCATAAAAAACCGTGCCAGTATAAAGGCTTTATTGCTACGGATAACTAATAATGCACTATGCTTTTGGGCTGTTTGGGTTCATCCATACATTTCTAATAGATGCAACTGTCCTGATAAGGTTTTCAAAACTATTGGGCTTAGTGATATAGGAGTTAGCGCCAAGCTCGTAGCACCGTTTCATTTCAATTTCATTATTTGTAGTACTGAAAATAATAACGGGAATTTGTTTGAAACGTTCATTTTGTTTGATTTCCCTTAGCGCTTCGCGACCATCTTTCTTGGGCATATTCAAATCAAGTAGTATGAAATGTGGAAAAATCGCCTCACTATTTCTATCTGTATTGTACAAATAGTCCATCAATTCAACGCCGTTTTCAACAAAAAGTAGTTCATCATTGAAGTTGTTTTCTTTAAATGCTGAGCGAAGTAAAAAGCGATCATCTGCATCATCTTCAGCTATAAGTATAAATGCTCTGTCCATTAGTGATGTTAAGGACAATAAAAGTAGGTAATTGTGATTAAAACGCTTCGTTAATAGTATATATGATTTGTGTTAAGTTAGGATAATTACTGAAGTAAATGCAGGCGTATTGTAAAGTTGCGCAGCGGTATAAAGGAGCGTTTGGTACAACAGAAAATATGTTGGACGGAATCGAAATAGCTTTAACAAGATTTTTTTCAAAAAAAGTTATACTAATTGCTAACGTTGCAAAACCATTGTACGTCAATTAGTTCAAAGGAAAAAACCTTGTCAATCTAACTCTTAAAAAACAAAAAAATGAAAAAACAAATTACACTGACATTATTGGGACTAATAGTGTCGGCAGCGAGCTTCGCTCTTGATCCAATCAGAGGTATTACCAGCGCATGCGTAGGCGCAACTTCCACCCTTAGCGACACAACAACCGGTGGCACTTGGTCGAGCAGCGACCCATCAATCGCATCGGTAGGGTTATCGACCGGCGTTGTAACCGGCATATCTGCGGGCACTGCCACAATAACGTATACGTTGGGCACTTACGTTACCACTACGTTTACCGTTGCCGCCACGCCGGGCGCTATTTCTGGCACTACCACGCTCTGCGCTGGTACAACCAGCACGCTGACCAACCCAACACCGGGAGGTACCTGGACTTGTAGCCCTTCTTATATAGCTACCATCGATCCGGTTACCGGCGTTCTTTCTGCGCACATGGCTGGTTATGCTACTGTTTATTATAACACTGGTACAAGTTGCACGGTTTCTGCTGCCGTAACAGTTAATGAGACGCGCAGCGGTATGATTATCGGACCATCTTCTGTTTGCGTTGGCGATTCAGTTTCATTGTTCGATTCTTCAGGCTTCCTTGGCGGTACCTGGTCGTCGAGCGATATTACCAAAGCTACAGTTGACATTGGCGGCATGGTAACTGGCGTATCGGGCGGTAGCGTTGTTATTACATTCACTACTTCAGGCCCTTGCGGTACAGCTATATCTACTCACCCAATGACCATTACTACCACGACCAGTCCGGGTACAATCAGCGGTCCGTCTTCTGTGGTTGCCGGCGGAACAATAACGCTGACTGAAAGCGTATCTGGCGGAACATGGAGCAGCAGCAACACTGCTATTGCTACCATTGGCGCTACAAGCGGTATAATGACCGGCGTTGCACCAGGCACTGCAATCATGTCTTACACAGTATCTGGCTGCAGCGGTTTAGCATCTGCTACTTATCCTGTAACAGTCACTGCATTTTCAGGTATTTCTGGTAATGTTAATTTCAGAGGCGTTGCTTACTATGGCCCAGTAAAAGTATGGTTGATAAAATACAATCCATCTACATTTATGCTCTCTGCAAGCGATTCTCTGACCGTATACAGCTCAGGAACCAGCGCTCATTACAGTTTCTCAACTGCGGTTACAGATTCTTACAGAGTTAAAGCGGCAGTTATCGATTCAATTATGACTGGAACAGGTTACATCCCTACTTACCATTTGAATTCTTTCTACTGGCACGATGCTACAGTTATCAACCACGTAGCAGGCGTTGGCGATATCAATAAAGATATTGATATGGATTATGGCACTACTACCAGCGGACCAGGCTTCATAGCCGGCGACGTGACTACTGGCGCTAACAAAGGTACTTCAGG
>CAZLPE010000237.1:0-3097 GCA_964561325.1 uncultured Flavipsychrobacter sp. | reverse complement strand
AAAAGGATTTTGATATCCAATCCCAAGCTTCTGTTTTTCACATAAAACACATCCCACTGTATCCGCTTGCGCAATTCGCGTTCTACGTTAATTTCACCTATGTAGTCTTTAATCTGCGCCATGCCGGTCATTCCCGGGCACACCTCCAAACGTAGATTATAATAGGGTATTGTTTCGCTGTAATCTCGGGTATGAATCAACATATGCGGACGAGGACCAACAAGGCTCATCTCACCAAGTATAACATTGAAAAACTGCGGCGTTTCGTCGAGATGCGTAATCCTTAAAAACTTACCAATGGCAGTAATTCTGTTGTCGTTTATAGAAACTTGTTTTATGTCTGCTTCATCGTTCACAAACATCGTTCTGAACTTAAAACACTTGAATTCTACACCTAAATAACCAGTGCGTTTCTGAATAAAAAAAACAGGCCCTTTCGACGTCAGTTTTATAAGAATAGCCAGAATAGGTGTAAGCCACGACATTACCGAGATAATAAATACCAACGAAACTGTTACATCCATTATTCGTTTTATGGTATCATAGTATGTTGCATGCTGATGTTCAAGGTTTTGCTGATTCATCTCATGAAACATATACCGAATACTCGAAATGTCGGAAGAAGAAGCAACTTGGGTAGGCGTTCTCTCTAAGGTAATATCTAATGTGGTCTGATCTTTCATTGAGTAAAAAGAGTATTTACCTTGGTTCCCACAAAAATCGTGCTAAATTCTTGGTTACCAAAATATTAATGTCGTGATTTTCTAAAAATTCAGTTAAAACCGACTTTCAGGAAACACAACTTTAATGCAAATTTAATGCAAAATTGTCATCAGTTGTTTTTTCAGTTGCCACAAGTTTAGTAAAGCATTAAGAATCCAAAATTTTAATACAAAAAAACTTGCCTAAATTTGCAGAAAAACCACCAGAAGAGGGGAGTAATGAGAAATAAATTGCAAAAATACCTGACCTATGCCGTTCGTTTTGCCAATAGTCCCAACAAACAGAAAGTAATTAATGAATTGTTTGTTGAGATTAAAGACAAAGGTATAGTAACAGGTATTAGAAGTTTGCTACACAAAAAATCTCATTTTCACTATTCTACAGTCAGTAGCGCCCCAACTGCAGGCGCAAACAAAGGTGGAGAGAACTACTACATACCCGATAATTTCCCGATAATACCTCCGCCCGTAAAAAACTACGACAAAGGGCTAAAAGTAGCGCTGCCGGCTACAAACGCTCCGGAAGTAAGTATTATTATCCCGATGTATAATCAGGTAGATATTACCTACAATTGTATACACTCGGTATTTGAGCATAACCAGCTCGACAATTATGAGATTATTGTGGCCGACGATAAATCGACTGATGATACAGCGTTGATAGCTAATAATTTTGCCAATATCAGAATTATCAGGAACGAATTAAATCTTGGTTTCCTGCGCAACTGTAACAATGCTGCTCAACAAGCTCGGGGTAAGTATATTGTTTTTCTGAATAATGATACGCAAGTACAAAAAGACTGGCTGATAGAGTTATTGAACTTAATCAAATCGAACAATAACATCGGATTAGTAGGTTCAAAACTCATTTATCCCGATGGGTTATTGCAGGAGGCCGGCGGTATTATTTGGCAAGATGGTAGCGCTCATAATTATGGCAATCACGATAACCCCAACCGACCTGAATATTGCTATGTTAAGGAGGCCGATTATATATCCGGCGCTTCTATAATGATATCCAAACAATTGTGGGATGAAATTGGCGGATTTGACGAGTTGTATTTGCCAGCTTATTGCGAAGATTCTGATTTGTGCTTTCAGGTGCGTAAACGAGGGTATAAAGTAATGTATCAGCCATTTTCTGTGGTGGTACATTTCGAAGGCTTATCGCATGGCACCGACCTTGATAAAGGAATCAAGAAACACCAAACGATTAATCAGCGTAAATTCAGAGAGCGTTGGGCTGCTGAATTGAAGAAAAAATCAAAGAACAGCGAAAACACCTTTTTTGAAAGAGACCGTACAGTAGGTAAAAAGCATGTATTGGTTGTAGATCATTATCTGCCTCAAGTAGACAAAGACGCTGGATCGCGAACAATTTCTAACTTTATTGATGCCTTACTTGATTTAGATTGCAGTGTAAAGTTCATGGGCGAAAACTCAAACACGGGTAAGCATTACGAGAAAATGTACCAGGAGAAAGGAGTGGAGGTCTTGTATGGCAATCAATTCAACTTTGGCTTACGCGGATGGCGGCACTATATAAAAAACAACCTAAGCAACTTTGATGCAATAGTACTGAGCAGATCGTCGGTTTGTACGCCGATACTGACTTTTTTACGAGAGCAGAAATACACTGGCGTTATTATTTATTATGGTCACGACCTTGGCTATCAGCGATTAGAAAAAGAAGGCTTAGAAAAAGGCGATAATTCATTATTGAAGCAAGCAAAAAAACTGAAAACTATAGAAGACTATATGTACGAGCAATCGTCTGTATCATTAGCTATAAGTTCAGAGGAAATTGCTTTTTTAAGAAGTTATATTACTAAGCCAGTACGATATATTCCCCCGTATTATTTCAATGTAGCTGATAAAATGCCCTCGTTTGAAAGTAGATCGGGCATATTTTTCATAGGTGGCTTTAACCATCCTCCCAATCAAGACGCCATGCGTTGGTTCTTAGATGAGGTGTATGAACAGTTGGAACAACAGGGTATTACTTTGACTATAGCTGGCTCAAAAATGCCGGATTTTATTATCAACTACAAGAAGAAATTCAAGTCGTTGGTGGTTGTTCCTGATATTAGTATCGAAGAGCTGAACAACGTTTACGAGCAAACGCGCCTTGCCATCGTTCCGTTGCGCTCAGGCGCAGGCGTAAAAGGCAAAGTGATTGAGGCAATGGCCAAAGGTGTGCCCGTGGTTGGTACAGACATTGCTTTTGAAGGTATGCCCAAAGACGATGGCTACCTGTATAAGGGTGTAAATGATCCTAAATCATTTGCCGACGAAATTATCAGAGTTTACAACGATAATAAATGTTGGAATGAATTGTCGGAATTTGGCAAGCAATATGTTCGTGTCAATTTCAA
>CAZLPE010000236.1:0-3125 GCA_964561325.1 uncultured Flavipsychrobacter sp. | reverse complement strand
GCACACTTCGAACACCGGAGCTCATCTGGAACAACAGTATTGAGAAGTTTTTTACCGAGAAAGAAGTAGTAATAAACACCCCCACTGAGACCCTGCACGGCACGGGCATGGAGGCCAACCGTGATTTTACCTGGTACAGAATTATTAAGCCGCAAGGCGCAGTGCAGGTAAACAAGGGCGAAGCCCTAAAATAACGCCGTAAAACGCCCGAGGCGTACACTATAAAAGCAGTCGCTATTTAGGTAACTGAAAAATAAACGATGCGCCCATATCTACGTCTGACACAACTTTAATATTGCCGCCGAGTTTTTCCACCAGTCGTTTTACTATAGCCAAACCTATACCCGAGCCATCGGCGTTGTGTGTGTTTTTCTGCAACCGTTCGAACAGATCGAAGATTTTTGCTTGGTTTTTGGGTTCTATACCGGGCCCGTTGTCTTTTACCTCGAATGTATAATGCGTAGACGTCTCAGAGAAAATCAGCTCAATTTTCAGGTTTTCCTGATTGCCATACCGGATAGCATTGTGTAGCAGATTGAGTAATATTTGTTTGAGTGCAATACGCGAGGTAAATATTTGTTTGCCGCTGGTTTCGTAATAAATAAGGCAATTTTCCGGCACAACTTGCAGGCTTATAACCTCTTGTATCAGTTGCGTTACGTTGATATACTCCTTGTCTTCGAGCAATAATTGCGAAGATTTGGAATAATGCAGTATGCCGTTTACCAGATCGCTGAGTTGGTATGCCGAATCGTTGAGGAAGTTGATGTATTCGTTGCCTTCATCGTTCAATACATTGCTATAGTCGTCTTTTAGCAAATGGGTAAGCGATATGATATTATTGAGCGGGCTTTTCAGGTCGTGCGATGCTATGTAGGAGAATTTCTCCAAATCGCTGTAGGCGTTTTGAAGCTCGGCCTGCTTTTCTTTAAGCAGTGCGTTTTTTCTGCGCAGTTCCAGTTGGCACACCACCTGCCTTGCCAGCGCCTTTAGGGTGACTAATTGACTTTCAGATAATGTGTTGGCTTTATGATCCATAACGCACAGCGTGCCTAAAGCAAAACCTTCGGGGTTGACAAGCGGTATACCGGCGTAGAAACCAATAAATGGTTCGCCGGTAACAGATGGGTTGTCGGCAAACCGTACATCATTTTTAGCATCGGGTATTACAAATTCGTGACCGGGAGTGAGAATAGCGTGTGCGCAAAAAGATGTTTTTCTGGGCGAGTCTATTTCGGGTTCCCCCGAAGCCAGCATCAGGCCGCGGTTAGATTTATGCCATTGGCGGTCGGCATCAATAATTGTTACCAGAGCAATGGGCGTATGGCAAACCTCAGAAGCTATCCGCGTTATGTCGTCAAAATCGCTTTCGGGAAGCGTATCCAAAATGTGGTATTCATGAAGCGCCTCTAATCTTTCCTGCTCGTTTGGCGGTAATGGAGCCATTATCATTCTGGTAGCTGTGGTTTTGCTGTAAAGGTAGTTTTTCGGCGCAAATAATTACGCTAATGCAAATTATTTTCACTAATGTTTAGCTAAGTCTTTACGATGTTAAAAGACCAGTTCACAAAGTTGTTTCTGCCCTAAATTTCGAGCCCAAATTGGCTGCCTACTTTTTTCATTTCTTCTAATACACTGTCTACCAACGGTATACCCTCAACGGTGCGCAGCGCTTCCATTTCGCGTTCGGGGTCGCCGGGAATCAGTGTCCTCTCGTGTCCTTCGGCAGTTTTTGCATCCCTGAACCGACCAATCCAGTTATCCATATGGCTTTTAAATTCATCGGCAGGCCGGAACGCATCTACCCGCATAGCGCCGAGAAAGTGTCCGAGTCCCTGACCGGGCATATCGGTTGGCATAGGTACATATGCTGGAAACGGCGGCGCCCACGGCCCATAACTGGCGCCGCCAAGCACAGCAGAAAAAATATCTACAATGCTGCCCAGCGCATAGCCTTTATGGCTGCCATGTTCGCGGTCGCTGCCCAGGGGTAGTAGCGCCCCGCCTTTTTTTAGTTCATGCGCGTCGGTCGATGCACTCCCGTTTATATCCTGCACCCAGCCCAAGGGCGTGGAGGCATTTTTGCGTTGCAGTAGTTCCAGTTTTCCATTGGCCGCCGTAGTGGTGGCAAAGTCGGCCACAAACGGCGGTTGATTGTTTGCGGGTATAGCCACCGCTATAGGGTTGGTGCCCAGCATACGCTCTACCGAGAAGGTAGGGGCAACCAGGGCGCTTGCATTGGTCATAGCAATACCTATCATATCGTGTTGCAGCGCCATCATGGCATGATAGCCCGCTATGCCAAAATGGTTGCTGTTGCGCACACTCACCCATCCGGTGCCTGCAGTAGCCGCTTTTTGTATTGCAATGTTCATGGCAAAAGGCGCCACTACCAGACCCAGCCCCGCATCGCCGTCTACCACTGCTGTAGAGGGCGTTTCATGCACTACCCTGATGTTGGGTTTGGTATTTACCCTGCCCGCTTCCCAAAGCCGCACATAGCCTGTAAGGCGCGCAATGCCGTGGCTGTCTATTCCGCGCAAGTCGGCGCTTAGCAGGGTTTTTGTTGCAGTTGTAGCATCAGCATCGCTACAGCCCATGCCGCAAAATACCGCATAGGTAAAAGTATAAAGCTGATTGTAGCTGAAAGTAGTGGTTGCCATAATGGGCTGCAAGATAAAGCGTCTTTGTTTAAGCTGTGGTATATGTACCGTATGCATAACTTCCGACTAAGTATTTAGGGGCCTTCTGGTTAACTAACACCAATTGCCGTTCCTAATTCGGCATATTCCAATACATAAACGGGTTTGAATAAAGGCTCAAAAGCTACTGAAATAACGGGTTTTGCTTTGCCGGTAAAAAGCCCGAATGGGCTTAATCTAATAATTGCACCGGGAGCATCCCGGGATAAGAAATATACACCACATCAACCCGGAACGGATTGAACTTGAAGGGATTCAAGCTTAGTGCAATAAAAAAAGCAGTCGGGTAGCGACTGCTTAGGGGGGATTTCTGCTTGAGTGTTAGTATTGTTTATTATAGATCTTTCAAGGCGGCGCGCAAGCCTGCCAGCGTGAGCGGCGTCATTGTTACGGTCTTTGTCATGTTTTCTGTTACTGTAATGT
>CAZLPE010000235.1:0-3156 GCA_964561325.1 uncultured Flavipsychrobacter sp. | reverse complement strand
TCGAGTAGTGATTTATTTGCACTACCTGACCAAGCCGCGCTTTCGTGTTCGCAAGTGGGACGCTTGCATTCCTCAGGACCAAGTGAGGCTGGACCAGTGGTTACATTGGCATGCGGAGCAGCTGCTTTGTTTAGCAAACCATAGGTCGCAGCGCATACAGATGCTCCTGTACTCCGTGTTCGTAGTATAGGTATCAAGGGCAGGCTGTTCATAGGGCAGTATAGGTTTCGAATGTTCAATAACATTGGGCTTGCTTCGGCAAAACCAAATATTTCTTAAAGTTATGCAACAATCAAACTGAATTTAATTTATCAAATAAATATTTTAAAACAAATACATTTTGCGCTAACTAACAATCCCGTACCGGTCAAAGCGGAGCTTTACCCTGTGCGTGCAAGCCATGTTCGCAAGCGCGGCTTTCGCAATGCAGGGGGGTACACCGAGATTATTGGTGGCTAATTATTGCCACCGCAAACAAATACTTTGCGCATACCGGATGATTGATTAATTTTATAAGAGTAATAATTGCACGATGAAACTATACAAATGGCTGGTTTTGTTTTTGCTGGGGTGCGCTGCCAATGCAGAGGCACAATCGCTGGGCGTTTACGATTCATCGTCGTGCGATGTGCTGGTGAGCCTTAGCGCGCACGATGCGCGCACGGGCTGCGCCATGCTGGTGTCGTCGCAGTTTTTGGTGCGGGCGGGCGGCCCCTACCCTGCCTATTATTTCGAAGATGTAACCACCCTCAACGGCACCGGCGCCGACGGCGTACGGTGGAACGACATGCTGGCTGTGCCCGCAGGCGGCGTGTGGGATGTGGGCAATATCAACAATCCCGCTATGACCTGCGTGCGTCCAATAGGTAATTCGGCTTGCGGCTTCAGCCCCACCGGCGTACTGGGGTGCGACTGCCTGCCGGCCCTGCGCTGGATACCCGGCCTGTATACCCAATTGTGTATTGCGCCCTAACGTTAGCAATACCTTAAATTAACGACAACAGAACAACAAAACGCCCAATAGATTTTGACTATATCATGCATAAATGTATGTTTGTACTCTAATTTATACTCATGACCATTACACAATTAGAATATGTGGTTGCCGTGGCTACCTACAAAAGTTTTGTGCTTGCCGCCGAAAAGTGTTTCGTTACCCAACCTACGCTGAGTATGCAAATACAAAAACTGGAAGATGAACTGGGCATAAAAATATTTGACCGCAACAAGCACCCGATAGCTGTAACAGATCTGGGCGAACTGGTGGTAGAACAATCGAGGATAGGACTGGCGGAGTGCGAGCGCATACACGAAGTAATAGCAACGCAACAAAAAATACTGTCGGGCAAGTTCAGGTTTGCGGCTATACCCACTGTGGCGCCCAACATATTGCCCGGGCTGCTGGAAAACTACTCTAAAGCCTACCCAGATATGAAACTGGAGGTAAAAGAGATGGAAACCAACCAGATACTGGTAGCCCTGCGCAACAACGAAATAGACGCTGCGCTGCTGAGCACGCCGCTGGAAGAAAAAGGCATTAAAGAGTATCCGCTGTTTTACGAGCCCTTTGTAGGCTATTTTAGCGAAGGCGAGAAAGCGCTGGAGAAACGCATGATAGTACCTGCAGATATAGCGCTGGAGCGTATATGGCTGCTGAATGAAGGCCACTGCATGCGCAACCAGATAATAAACCTGTGTAGCGAGCAAATACAAAAGCTGCAAGCGGAACGCCCCTACAGATACGAATCGAGCAATGTGGAAACGCTGCGCAAAATGGTAGAGAAGAATGGCGGCATGGCCATATTGCCAGAACTGGCAACGCTGGAATTTACAGAAGATCAGATAGAGCGCATCAGGTATTTTGAAGACCCCGAACCGGTGCGCGAAATAAGTCTGGCCACCAACAGCCATTTTGTGCGCACAGGCATACTGCAAAGCCTGATGGATGAAATACTGAATCTGGTGCCCGAAAAAATGCGCGTGCAAAAGAAAAACCGCAAGGTGCTGCGCATACAAAGCGCCAAACTGGAACTATAATGCCAATGCGCTAAATAATAAACTACAATATCGGCGGATCTATTGCCCGGGCGGCGGCAGATTCGCCGATGTTGTTTTGCAAAAGCGCATAAAAAAAACAATAGGCGTTGCGGCGTTTAAAATTACAACGCAGCTGCAACCGCACACCTTATTTTATACCTTTGCTCCATAAGTATGGCAGTATACTACGACATAAACAAGGTACCTACGTTTACAAATGCAGTTATAACCATTGGCGCGTTCGATGGGGTGCACGAAGGGCATAAGGCTATATTGCGCAAAGTGGCGGCGCGCGCCCTTGAGGTAAATGGAGAGAGCATACTGATAACCTTTGAACCTCACCCCCGAAAACTGCTGTTTCCCGACAAGCCGCTGGGCATAATAACGCCCCTTGCCGAAAAAATAGACTTTGCACTGGAAACAGGTATTGAGCATATAGTGGTGGCGCCGTTCACCCGCGAGTTTTCGGCTATGTCGGCGCACGATTATATAGAGCAGTTTCTTGCCAGAGTTTTTAAGCCGCACACGATAATAATAGGTTACGACCACCGCTTTGGGCACGACCGCGCAGGCGGCATAGAACTGCTCAACAAATACGCTACCGATTTCGGCTATGAGTTGATAGAAATTCCGGCGCAACTGATAGATGAAGCCGCAGTAAGTTCTACCAAAATACGCAACGCCATAAGAGAAGGCAATATGCAACTGGCGGCGCACATGCTGGGCAGGCCCTACAGCGTAGCCGGCGCCGTGGCGCACGGCAACAAGCTGGGCCGCACCATAGGCTACCCTACTGCCAACCTAAACCCTGCCGAACCCGACCAGCTACTACCCGGCAACGGCGTATATGCCATACTGGCGACACATAATGGCCGAACGCACAAAGGAATGGCCAGCATAGGGTATAACCCCACAGTGACAGATAAAAAAGAGCTAAAAATAGAGGGCAATCTCTTCGATTTTGCAGAAGATATTTATGGCGATACCATTTCATTTCAATTTATAAAACGCCTACGCGACGAGCTAAAATTCGATTCGCTGGCAGCGCTTACCCATCAGTTGCACTTAGATAAATTAGACACTCTGGAAGTTTTGGCCTGAGGCCACAACAACAAAATA
>CAZLPE010000234.1:0-3276 GCA_964561325.1 uncultured Flavipsychrobacter sp. | reverse complement strand
GTGAGCTGAGGCCCGCTACATAGCTTATGCACATAAAAGCTGAAACTATCGCTGCGCACGGTAGTGCCTGCATGAGGGAAGGGGACTATAGGGCTGAAATAAAATTTCTTTAGTTTGTTGCCTAAATTGGTATAGTATATATGGCTGGTGGTAGGGTCGGCATAGCACATATAGGCATGTACGTATGCAGTCATTGCCGGTACGCCATCCAGCAGGCTGCCCCCGCCCGATGCCACGCCGGCGATGGTATTTATAATACCTGTATTAGCGTTTACCCAGCGCACTGTCGACCGATTCCAGTCGGCAATGAATAAATTCCCAGCGCCGTCTACCGAGCAAGAATGGAAGTCTGCGAGGCTTTCATTGGTTGCCGGTACGCCGTCGGCGCCCGATGTTCCCCCGCCTGCAACGGTAGTAATAATACCAGTGCCTCCGTCTATTTTTCTCACCCTGTCGCCAAAGAAAGGAACAAAGTAAATATTATCCAATGCATCCATGGTGATACATTTTGGCGATCCCTTTATGGCCGCGCTCATAGCATGTCCGCCATCGCCGCCGTCGCCATACACTCCGGTGCCGGCTACTGTATATATCAAGCCCGTCGATTGGTCTATTTTCCTAAGTCTGTTGCTATCGTCTCCGGTATATACAGCGCCATAGGGGTCTACAAACACACATTGTGGGTCGAGTTTTGCGGTAATTGCCGGCGCTCCTTCGGCATGCGATGTGCCACCCCCAGCAATGGTTGTTATAATACCGGTTAGTGCATCTACTTTTCTTATTCTGTCATTACCATCATCGGCTATGTACAAATTGCCTGCTTTGTCTACATGTATACCTTTTACCCCGCTAAGCTGTGCCGATACAGCATCGCCGCCATCGCCCGCAAAGCCGCAAGTACCATTGCCTGCCACGGTATATATTCGCCCGGTAAGTTGTTCTATTTTTCGCACTACGCATGTTCCTTGGTCGGCTACATAAATATTGCCATTTAGATCGAGCGCGATACCAGAGGTGGTAGTGAGTTGTGCGGTTGTGGCAATTACGCCATTTGCCGTAGAGCTGCCGCCCCCTGCAACTGTTTGTATAAGGCCGCCAACCTGAGCTGCAGACCGGGAAACAGGTAGAACGAACGAGGCAAAAAAGGCGAAGGAAATCAAGAGCTTTTTCATAAGAAATATCTTTACGGTTTTTAACGTATTAAAATTATAACATCCTTTCAATAAAAATCAAAAAAACTATTTGTTTAGGCCCGCTTTTTTGAGAAACTTGAGAATTTATAATAAAATATCCCAAATAGTTAATATTATTGACGTAACAATTGAATAGTAGGAATTAATAATTTTGCAAAAATGCGTTTTGCGGATTGCATGGTATTTTTGAAACCTATGCAAAACAGTAAAGCGATGATAATGTATGATACGTGTATTGCAAAAACAGGTTGGGATTCACATTTGCAGCTACCCGGCTGGCGCAGGTAATATTGTCTACGGTTAGGTTTCAGTAGTTGTCGATTTACCTGAATACCGCCTACTCTCCACCCACTACTTTCACCTCCTCGCGGGCGCTAATACTATAGCTGATGCCGGCATTTAGAAAACCTTTGTACCCAACGCCTACTTCTAAAAATCCGGATAGGGCGCGGCCCACGCGCAGGCCAATAGGTGTTAATTGTATATTGGGGTAGTAGGCTGTTTTATATTGCGGGCCGTCCTGAAAGGCGGGGTATGAGTAGTTGTACCTTGTTTTGGCATGGCTCAGCGCCAGTCCGTAAAGGCTGTATAGCTGCAGGTATTTGCGCTGCCGCTGCACTACTACGGCCTCGGCGCCTATGGTAAGATAATCCTGATTATAGCTGTAGGGCGACGATGCGCCCAGCCTGTCGGGGTTGCTGTGGCCCGATAACGACTGCATACCCACAGCGAGGCCTAAGGCAAGATGCGGACGCACAAAATAGCTGCAACTCATAAAGTAGTTTGGCGTGGCGGCGGTCTCTATATGGTCGTTATTTTTGGCCTGAGCGCTGAGGAAATTCAGCATTTGCACGCCCGATAAATAACCCAAGCTGGCCGAGCTCCACACCTGCGATTGCAACGATTGCGCATTTGCCGACAGGCAAGCGCCCATGGTAAGCCACAGTATCAACTTATACGTCAGGTTGTTGCTCATAGTATATATCGCGCAATATTTATGCCAACATTACCAATACCCTTCTATATGCTCCAGGTAAACAGTCCGCGCTCGGTAAACTGATATGCGCTGAAATTGCCGCCATAGGGTTGCAGCGCTTTTATTACATCATAGCGCGTATTGTTGGGACAGTAAAACATCATAAATCCGCCGCCGCCTGCGCCCGATATTTTGCCGCCTGTAGCGCCCGCTTTCAGGGCTACTTCATACAGCTCGTCCATGGCATTGTTGGATATGCCCTTGGCCATTTGTTTTTTATACCTGAACCCAAAGTCGAGGATGCCGCCTATATCGTGAATATTGCCTTTCAGCAACGCTTCCTTCATCATTTGCGCCTGCTCTTTCAGGTGGTGCATAGCGTCTATCGAGGTCTGATTTTTGTCTTTTACGTTTTGGCTTTGCGCTTCTATTATGGTAGACGATAAGCGGCTGGTAGCGGTAAAGTAGAGCAGCAAATTGTTTTCCAGTTCGTACAGGTATTCCGGTTTTATGCGCAGCGGGTTTACTATTACTTTGTTGTCTTTATAAAACTCCATAAAGTTTACGCCGCCAAAGGTAGCGGCATATTGGTCTTGCTTGCCGCCTGCCATGGCCAGTTCTACGCGCTCTATATCGTAGGCCATCTGGGCAATATCGTATTCGCCCAGCGGCAGGTTGAGCCATTCTGCAAAAACGCCTATGATGGCCACCATAAGCGTAGACGAGCTGCCCAGCCCCGACCCTGCGGGAGCGTCTACGATAGTAGTAAGGCGGAAGCCCGACGGAACCGGACCGTATTTTTTTACAATATGGTTGTATGCGCCCTTTGCCAGATCCAGCATGCCGTTTATAGGCAGCGCATCGGTTTTGGGGTAGGCTACGCGCTCATTTCTGTCTACAGCAGCTATCACTATCTCGGGCTCGTCGAGCGGCTCTATGGTAGCATAGGCATAGAGCGAAATGGTGGCGTTGAGTATAGCTCCGCCATACAAATCGCAATAGGGACTAACATCTGTGCCGCCGCCGGCAAGGCCGATGCGCAAAGGCGCTTTACTTCTGTAGATCATAATGAGGTAGCTAAATTACGAAAATGTTTTGGCACATGCC
>CAZLPE010000233.1:0-3282 GCA_964561325.1 uncultured Flavipsychrobacter sp. | reverse complement strand
CTGGAGGAAGTAGACCACTCGCTCAACCAAAACGATGGTCTGGAAATGTGGACCTTGCCCTGGCAGATGCCCATAAAAAAAGCGGCGCAGCAACGAAACGTACGCACATTGCTGTCGGGTTTCCCCGGAGATGAAATGGTAACCTATCGCGGGCAATTTTTCTTTCTCGATTATTTAGACAATGGTGAATACCTGAGCTATTTCAGATCGCACAGCGAACGGGAATTTAATAAGTGGAAACCATTTCTTCCGCCGCGGCTGGAATTTTGCTTGCACAAGCTAAAGAACCTTTTATCGGTAAACGATGACGCCTGCCGATTTGCAAACGATTTGATAAAAGTGCCCATAAAGTACAGATTAATGCGCAATGATATGGTATGGAAAGACCCTACCTATCTGGAAAGATTTAAAAGCCACCGCCACTATCAAAAATACAGATTACTGAAGCCTAAATGCCCCCTGCGTATGGAGGCAGAGTCGCGTTTCGGACTGTATTACCGACTCGAAAGTCGGTTCCCGATGGCGGATATCAGGCTTACACAGTTCTATTTATCTATGCCTAACGCAATTAAATCGGAAGGATCAATTAGCCGCAGCGCCTACCGTACCGCCGTAAAAAACTACCTGCCAGAGAAGGTTTTGTTACGCGATAACAAACTCGGCAACATGGCGCCTTTTCGCACCACACCTACCGCTGTTAAAGCGCGCCAAAACACACTATACGAATTATTAAATATTAAAGAAGGCATGGCAGAATCAAAAAAAATTGTACTTTCGCAACATCCTAATTATAAATACACACAGATGCAGTTTTTAGAATTACTTAAGTGGTTCTCAAACGGCTTTGAAAATTTATAAATTTTATCTACCTTTGAAAAAAATAATACGATGAATAAAGTTGTTGATTTAGCTGGTATAAACGTTGTGGAAACTATGAAAAAGTCTTGGTCTAAACCTGAATTTGAAGTTATTGGTCGCGAAATCGTTCAATCTGGAGCTCCAGCTGCAGGTGAAACAACCGCTGCAGTTTCTTCATAGCCATAAAATCTTCGGTAACGCCAAGATATCAAAGCTGGTTAAGTAAATGACCCATTAAAGCCTGCCTTTAATGGTTTTATTTATTTCTGAAAATCAAACATTGCCAGAGCATTACAATTAACAATCACCGCAACTATTTACTCAACCAGCCTTGGGCAAGCAACAACAAGCGCTTACTGCCACTCGCGGATTGGCCGCAATATGGGTTGTGTTATTTCATACGTCCTACTATATTTTCCCATACAATCATATTCCGCTCATGCGCAGCGGTAAGATGGCGGTTAGCTATTTCTTTGTTTTATCGGGCTTTGTTTTGTGCAACAGGTATAAAAACGAAATGACGGCGGCTACCGTTTTCTACAGAAGACGCCTTGCCAGAATATACCCGCTATATCTGCTGGCATTTGCTCTGTCGGTACTTGTTTTTCCGGTAACAGCCGGCGGAAACATAGCAGTGCCACTCCTATTATCTGCCGGATTGGTTCAGGCGTGGTTTCCGCAATATGCTGTCGCAATCAACGCGCCGGCTTGGTCGCTCAGTGTAGAAATGTTATTTTATGCTCTATTCCCTTTGCTCATCAGGCAGTATGCTAATAGAACACGCGCTTTTTTGCTGACCACCCTAATACTATACTGCGCTACCCAGTGTATCTTTTTTGCTTTGCAATCTCAAATTGCGATCTATGGCATCAGCAAGACTATTTTTTTGCACCCTGCGCTGCACGTATGCGAATTTGCCGTAGGTATGGCAGGGGTGTACTTTGCCGACCGATTCGCCCGCTACATCACTCCGCGTGTAGTTGTATTATTTTTTTGCGCAACACTGTTAGGTCTGTTTCTTGCGCGTGCAGGCGCCGCAAACAACACCAGCATTCTTGCGCCTGTGTTTATGGCGTTCATCGTTGCCATAGCAGTTCATCCTCCGCGCCTGCTGCTATACAAACCGCTCCTATACCTTGGCGAAATCAGCTATAGCATATATCTACTTCACGCGCCTCTGTACGCCCTCCTACAACAGGTTAACACAAAAGTAACACACCTCAACCAACAGGCATTTTTCTACCTATTTATTGCTCTACTCCTATTTATCTCGGCTTTGAGCTATCGGTTTGCGGAGCTGCCACTACAACGATGGATCAATGGCGCAAGCCGCTCCAGACAATAGCTCAGCCATTTGCTATGCCCAGAATTGCACCTTGCGCCCCCCGATTTACAACACGCCGCCGGTGAGCCAAAAAACAGCGCCCGCCAGCGCTACAACGGCAAAAAAACTTTCCCCTTTCCAAAATTAATTGCCTAATCGTTGTGCTAAATAATTAATTTTGTTTGCTCTTAATAATCAATAACCATACTTGCTTATTTCTGCCAACCTTAAATGAATAACACTTACACCGATCTCGTCCACCAGACTTTCCATTTTCCACAAGAAGGGTTCGACGTTAATGACAACAATCTACTTGAGTTTAATGGTGTAGACATCAGCGCCCTTATTGAAAAATACGGAACGCCGTTTAAAATGACCTTCTTACCTAAAATAGGTATGCAGATCAACAAGGCGAAAAAGATGTTTAACGACGCCATAAAGAAGCATAAATACGAAGGGCAGTATTTTTATTGTTATTGTACTAAAAGTTCGCATTTTTCTTTTATAGTCGAAGAAACGTTGAAGTATGGAGTTAATCTGGAAACTTCATTTGCTTACGACATCGACATTATCTGGCAACTGTATAAGCAGAAAAAAATAACCAAAAACATACACATTATATGCAACGGTTTTAAAACCCGTCAGTATACAAGAAATATTGCCCGCCTCATCAACGAAGGCTTTACCAATGTTATCCCGGTTATAGATAACAAGAACGAATTTGAAGATTACAAAAAATCTATACGGGCAAAAGAACCCGTAAATATTGGCCTGAGAATAGCCAGCGAGGAAGAACCTTCGTTCGACTTTTATACATCCCGCCTGGGTATAAGAAGCCGCGACATACTGGAGTTTTATGTAGATAAAGTAAAAGGCAATGAAAAGTTCAGACTAAAGATGCTGCACTTCTTCATGAACAAAGGCATAAAAGACGACGTTTACTACTGGAGCGAACTGAACAAGGTACTTAACATATATTGCCAGCTCAAAAAAATATGCCCCGAACTGGAGGCCATAAACATTGGAGGCGGACTACCTATAAAACACTCCCTGAACTTTGATTATGACTACAACTACATGATCAATGAAATAGTGCTTAC
>CAZLPE010000232.1:0-3482 GCA_964561325.1 uncultured Flavipsychrobacter sp. | reverse complement strand
GAAATTGGGTTTGCCTATAACTTTTAGCACACCAATTAAGCGTTAACGACTACATAGAGTCGTTAACGCTACAATTTGTTTGGCATATAGCTATTATTGGTACTGAATATAAAGCGGTCGGGGCGTCAATTTCAGTATATCCTCCGGCGTCATCAACTTATGCGGTGCATCGGCGATATCGTTTTTATAAAATAATTTGAAACCTGCATATTGCACCGGTTCGTTTATTATCGCCTGCTTGTACGAGTCTATTTTCTTAGCCGGAAAACCAAACCCATCCATGTGCATTACTATCTGCACTTCGGGATGATGTTTTATTTTACTGTAGTTAGTTACCATTTGTTTAGTAAACCTGTGCACTACCAGCACTTTGGGTGGAAGATTGTATTTGCGTACCAACTGCGCCAGATATTCCGAAGCTACGTTTATATCCTCTGCATCGAAAGTACCAATAGCGGTACAGGGTACCTGCCTACCTTTCATAGAATATTCAGCATCTATACCTAAATGTATGTTGGAGTCGCGCAGATATACTTCAAGCGGCGGTAGTTCTTCTTCCAGACTACCCCAGCCTACCTGTATATCCAAAAACAATATGCCGTTAATTTTTTTTGTAAGCGACACAGCCTTGTCTATCTGCGCAAATGGCATACGCGCTCTGTATTTGTTACCCGGACCGGGTTTTGCCTGAGCTGTCACTGCTACATAATGCAGCGCAGCTATGGCGGGCGTCATAGTGTCGGCAGCGCTCCATTTATTTACCTCGTTTTTCAGGTGTTGGAGCATTGAGTCTGGCGGAACCTCCCCCAGTATACCCATTTTGGGCGTATAAAAATTGCCGTAATACGCCACAATCCTGCGGTAGGGCAATATCGCGCCCGGTAGCGGTAGTGGCTCTTTTACCGGCCACTTGGCAGTAGGCTTACCATTTACCATTTGCAATATAAGTGCATTATACAATACAGAATCGGCAATGGTGTCCTTTACTGGTTTTGATGCGGCTTTCACTATTGTATCCTGCACTTGCTTCAATCCCGCAGATGGAGGCGGAATTTTTGCTCCATTAGTGTTGCCGCAGCTTGCTGTCAATAGTGAACCGATCGCAATAAACAAAACAATCAGCTTTAGCTTCGAGCAATCATATATCGTAAATTCTGAAAATCCCCTTGGCTTGTACATGTCGTTTTACCTTTTCAATGCATCAATAAAATTATTTCGTCTCCAATGTCCGTCTACCAAAATCCTATTTATGGTAAATAGATTATTCTTTTCGTCGCCCGTGCCGGCAAGCTGAAATGCTGCAACATAGCTATTGGCAGCCAATTGCGCCACAGCATCGTAGCTCCACACGCCAAAAGGATAGGCAAAATAAACTACAGGTTTCCCTACTATATCTTCAAGCGCCTTTTTGGGCTGTTTTATCTGTTTTTCCCAATCGTTCGATGTATACTTTTTTACATTCTTATGGTCCCAGGTATGGGCGCCAATAACATGACCTTGAGCCGATAGTGTAGCTATTTGCGTTTTAGTCATAAACTTTGGCTTGCCCATAGAAACTGTCATAATAAAAAAAACAGCTTTAAAACCATACTTAGTAAGTACAGGTAGCGCATTTTCATATTGCGACGCTGTGCCGTCATCGAATGTGATCATGATTGGTTTTGATGGCAGAGCAGTGCCTGCTTTCAAATGGGCAATCAATTGCTCTGGCAATATAGAATGGTAGCCACTGTCGTGCAGGGCTTTCATCTGGTCACTAAATTCTGTTTCGGGGGTAATATATGTTTTTGCAGTATTGCCATCGCTATTGTTCCAAGGCCGTATCTGGTGATAGCACAAAACCGGTACTCGCTCCTCGCGCGCCCTTTCTATTAAACTATCGTTGGATTTAAAAAAAAAAGAAATCGGTATAACCGGCGAAAAGAAAGCAGTAGCAGAGCTGTACATGGTGGTTGCGGCTACTGCTATCAGTAAAAAAACAAATAAGCGGAGACGCATAAGTACCTGAATTTACCACTACTATTGATTACATGATATATACCATACGTATTATTCAGGCTTCAATTCGCTAAATAATTGTAGTTGCAAATATATTATGGCTACCCATTCGCGCAAATGATTTGCATCACCATTGCTACAACGCTACATCAGCAAACTAATCAAGTTCATAACTTTCGTGGAGACCAGGCGCAACAACATGCTTAAAACCACGAGCAATGAGCCGACATTGAAATTCGAGCTGCGCATCATAGTCGCCATGCACTAAAAATAGTTTTTTTACCTGGCTTGAATCCTGACAAGACAGCCATTGGCAAAGATCATTATAATCGCCATGTGCGCTCAGGCTGGTAATTTCCATAATTTCTGCTTCCACCATAAACGACTTTCCAAAAATGGACACCGCCGCAGGGTTGTTCTTCAGTCGTCCGCCCAAAGAAGTTGGTTCGCAGTAGCCTGTAAGGCATATTGTATTTCTGCTATCCTCTATATTATTGGCAATATGGTGCTTTACCCTACCGGCTTCTGCCATACCCGATGCAGAAATGATAACGCATGGTTCTTTTATAACATTCAACTGTTTCGACTCCATTACACTTTCAATGTATTCGAGTCCCTTGAACTGAAACACATCCTCATCGTTCAGCAGACACTGTTGCACGTTTGCATTGTAGTAATCTGTATATTGCTTACACACCTCTGTTACCTTAATAGATAGCGGACTATCAACAAAATACCTGACTTTGGGCAAACGTCCTTCTTGTTCCAGCCTGTTGAGCAGGTATAGAATTTGCTGTGTGCGCCCTAAACTGAATGACGGCAATATCAATTTGCCTTTTTTTGTAAGGCAGGTGTGCGTAATGGCATGCAACAATTTATCGGCCGTAGCTATCGAAAAATCGTGCAATCTATCGCCATACGTTGATTCGAGAATAATAAAATCGGCTTGGGGAAAAACTTGTGGACTATGTAGCAATAAATCGTTGTACCTACCAACATCGCCGCTAAAAGTAAGTTGCGATGTGTTGCCCAACTCCTTTATCTTCAAATGCACAGCAGCGCTACCCAAAATGTGGCCAGCATCGGTATACATTAGCTCGACTCCCGTCATTATTTTGCATCTTTCGTTATACGGAACCGTCTCGAGCATTAAAAACACACGCTGTGCGTCGGCTTCGCTGTATAATGGCTCCACTAAAGGCTTGTGATCGCGCAAGCGGTGCTTGTTTACATACATTACATCGGCTTCCTGTATACGCGCGCTATCTATCAGTAATATTTTCACCAATGCCGCCGAAGCTGGCGTACAATATATTTTGCCACTGAAACCATCTTTTACCAATTTGGGCAACAAACCAATATGATCTATATGGGCGTGCGACAGCACCACCACATCAACATCTTTCGGCTCAAAACCCCAATCGGAGTTTAGGGTCTGCGTGTCCTTACCCATTCCCTGATACATACCGCAATCCAGCAAGATC
>CAZLPE010000231.1:0-3538 GCA_964561325.1 uncultured Flavipsychrobacter sp. | reverse complement strand
TTGTTTATTAAAATGTGGAACATGGTTAACAAGGCGTACCGCCTGACCTTTAGACCAGCCAACTTTGGCAATGCGGGTAAAACTGCCGTTTTGCATGACCGGTATCTGAATACTACGACTCCGGTAAGCATGGAAAGCGCAACTAAGTACGATTTTGAAGTAAGCGGCGAACCAGTCTCTGCATCGGCAACGCGTTTCTACATTGTATATCAGTCGAAGAATGGCTACAACGATAATCTAAATGCCGGCGATATTGCTGTTTATCCAAATCCTGCTGAGAACTATAAGTTCACGCTACTGGTAAACTATGCCGATGCGGCTGAGTACGAAATATCGCTGCTGAATGGTAGCGGTGTGAGCGTGCACAACGAAAAATATGTGTTGCCAACAACCGGCAAACTTGAAAAGCCAATAAGCCTGCACAAAAATGTTCCTTCCGGCAATTATATACTCGTAGTTGGTAAGAATGGTAAGCAATACAAATCTGTGAATGTTGTAATAAAGTAAGAATGAGAAGAGTACTACCATTATTGCTCGTATATACACTACTAAGTATCCCGGCATTCGCATTTTTCGGCGATCCCGGCCCCAATCCCGATCCAAGCTCCGGTTCCAGTTCTGGCTCCGGCTCTGGTTCCGGCTCAGTTAGTATGCCCGTAGATGGCGGACTTAGTTTGCTTGCCCTTGCCGGCGTAGGTTATGGTTTGAAAAAAATAAGGAATGCAAGGAAGAACGTTGATGATGCCAGAAACGAGAAATAAATGGGTTGGTCGTATATACGCGAGTGAATATAGGTTCGTATTGCGTTTTGTATTCCTCATGAGTTTTTTTTACCTGCTCTTGTATGGAATTGTAGGTTTTGCGGCGCCGGGCGGCTTTTATAGCAGCTTTGTAGCCGAAAGGCTCGATTTTGTAGGGTGGTACAGGGGCGCGCTGCTTTCGGTATGTTCGCGCATATTGCACAACGTGGGCTATACCAATTTTGTTACCAAGCAGTATTTGCAGGTGATCAATGGCGTAACCGTTCACTTGAGCTATGGGTGTCTCGGTTTCGGAATAACCAGCTTTTGGGTATCTCTGGCGCTTGCCTTTCCATCGTCGGCGAGGCGCAAAACCAAGTATCTGTTTTTAGGACTTGCGGCCATAACTACACTGAACATAATAAGGGTAGTGTCGCTGGCTATAGTGTACAGCTCGCCAATTGCCTACAAATATCAGCATGTAGACCACCATTTTATTGCCAATGTGGTGATCTATACTGTGTTTTTTGCATTGCTGGCGCTGTGGCTAAAGAAAACTGATGTGGTGATAAGATAAGAAGTGAAGGATGTGTGGCAAAAGAAATAACTTAATAAGTAGGTACAAATGATAACTAACCAAAGCGCTAACCCGGTTTCTGTATACCGTATGCGTTGGCTGAATATTGCGCGCATCTGGGTTTGGCGTTGTTTCGGCTTTTTGGGGCTGGCTTGTTTAATACACAGTATGTATAAGCTGTCGCCTGTTGAAAAAATAAGGGTTCGGTTAATGCAAGCCAAGGCGCCGACTCCAAAGTTTAATTTTACTGTTGCCGGCGCCCAAGCGGAGGGCTATGTGCTGCTGGCGCCTTTTTCGCGTACCGATCTGGCCCACGGTCAGCTGGTGGTAATGGACCTAAAGGGCAACATAGCGCTACAGCGCAATATAACGGGCGCCGTAACCACCTTCAGGCAATGGAACTTTAACGGTAAAACCATGTATTCTTACCTGGTAAATGATACGGCTGTATATCATTCCAAAGGAATATTAGCTGCCGGACATGCAGTATTGCTCGATTCTGCATTTAATGAAGTTAAGCAGATTCATAAACCGGGATTTGAGCAAGGCAGCAACGCAGGGAAAAAGGTAGACTTGGCTATATACGATGTGCTATTTATATCGCCCGAACATTATATAACGATGTCTTTTTGCGAAAAGGAAGTTACGAATATACCTGTATGCCTGGCCCCCGCAAAACATGCGCGGATAATAGCGCCGATAATACAAGAAATAAAAGATGATAGGGTAGTGTGGCAGTGGGACGCTACAGACTATCCGGAGTTTTACCTGAACAGCGAGCGCGGCAACAGATTTTACGATACATCGTCTACACAGGATTACCTGCATATTAATGCGATGATTATAGACCCGCATGATTCTAATATAATTATTTCCAGTCATAATTCGCACCAGCTTATAAAGATAGAACGGGGAACGGGTAAAACTTTGTGGCGGTTAGGCGGACGGGGTAGCGACTTTGCATTGAGTATAGAGCAGGTGTTTCGGTTGCAGCACAATGTTACTGTTGGCGACACCGCAGGTACGCTGCTGGTTTTTGACAATGGTGAAAAATACCAGCGCAATTACTCTCGCGTGCTTGAATTTAGGCTCGATGAGCAAAACAAAACAATAAAAGGGTTCCGGTCGTATAAAATAGAAGCGCCACATACCGAGTTTATGGGGTCTGTGCAGAAAATAGGCAGATCTTATTTTATATGCGGCGGTAGCGCAAACTATGTGCAACAGGTGGATATATCTACCGGTAGGAAAATGTTTGAACTGAAATCGGACCAATCTTTTTTCAGAGCTTATTACATAGATAAGGC
Source organism: uncultured Flavipsychrobacter sp. (assembly GCA_964561325.1). Classification (GTDB taxonomy): domain Bacteria; phylum Bacteroidota; class Bacteroidia; order Chitinophagales; family Chitinophagaceae; genus Nemorincola. The sequence continues at coordinate 914 of CAZLPE010000231.1, read as the reverse complement.
TCCGGGATTGCAAAAAGCGCTTTAATAGCAATCGTGGCGCTATTAACTATACAGCATTATCAGTACATGATAGCTGGCTGACTTGCATCATTACCTAAAGTGATGTGGGTCAGAGCAATAGTTAAGGCATTTTCAGACTTTTGTATCGTTAGTTAATGCTTAACTTTTTTCGGATGAAAATGATATTATTAGCGCCGTTTGTTTTTGTTGCAGCAGGTTTGTTTGGCTCGTGCACCAAAAAAGAAAGCAGCAGCCCTACATGCACGCTGCGCATACTGAAAAGCCCCACAGGGCAACGCCAGAGTATAACCGCTAACATAGACAATAACGGCTATACCAATGTGGCGGCGCAAACACTGCTGGCCGATGGAGGAACGCCGTTGCGCAACTACGACTGGAGTGTGGAGGCGTCGCCAACGCCGCCGAGCGGCTATATTTTCTGGCCTCAATCGGGCATTATCGACCGCACATCGGGCGGCACATCGGCCAACGGGCTTACTGTGGGTACAAAAACATTTAAAGTAAAAGTGAGCGACGGCAGTTGTTCGGTTACCGAGTCGGTAGATATAATTGTTACGGGGTACTCGCCCGGACCGGCTGCTATTTTTCAGCAATTATCGAGTCCGTTTACGCTGGTGAATGCCGACGCCAACAAAGCTTATGGCGCATCTCTGTTTGCCATGGGCGGCACGCCCCCCTACAGTTGGTCGCTCGACGCCACCTATGCCGGTAGCACCGATTTGCTGACCGCCGGCCTATCTATAGACGCCGCAGGCGGAATAGTGCGAGGAACAGTGCTGAATAGCGCAGCGGGCAAAACCATAAAATTTAAGGTAAAAGTGACCGACGCCACCAATGCCGTAGCTGTGTATAGCCCGGTATATACCATTAATGTAAACTGATAAGTAGCCCCG
>CAZLPE010000230.1:0-3565 GCA_964561325.1 uncultured Flavipsychrobacter sp. | reverse complement strand
TTGCGATCTACTATCAACGCGCTGAACTTATCTCCGTCAATTTTTGCAAAAACGGTAAATACATCGGCGAAGCCCGCATTTGTTATCCATATTTTCTGGCCGTTTATGGCATAATGGTTGCCATCGGGTGTTAGGGTTGCTGTTGTTTTTGCCCCCAGCGCATCCGACCCCGACCCCGGTTCAGTAAGCGCATAAGCGCCCTTCATTGATCCGGTAGCCAACTTCGGTATGTATTTCTCCTTTTGTTCGGGCGTGCCAAAATAAAGTATCGGCAACGAACCTATGCCATTGTGTGCGGCCATTGCTACAGCAAAAGAATGCCCTCCGCCCAAACACTCGTTGACGAGCGTTGCTGTTACAAAATCCTTACCCAATCCGCCATACTGTTCCGGGAAAGCGGCGCCCAGCAATCCCAACTCACCGGCTTTATCCAGCAACGAAGGCATTAGCCCGGCATCCTGCCTGTCTATAGCTACCAAATTGGGCAGCACTTCCTTTTGCAAAAAATCATCGCACATTTCAATAATCATGCGGTGTTCTTCTGTGAGATCTTCTGGCGTAAACGTGTTTTCGGGAAGCGATGGCTGTATCAAAAATGCACCGCCGGATATTGTACTGGAAATAGTAGGAGCTTGCATAAAAATGTTTTCATAAAGCTATGGAAATATTGAAAACAACGGGTGTTAAAATTTGAATGCTATTCCATCAAACGTTGCCTACACTATAGGTTAATGCCAACTTTGGTACGTACATTTATAACCATTAAAATATTGCTATGCGTATTGTATTCTGTTGCATACTTATGTCACTGTCCTACTATGCCTCTGGCCAGGTAAAAACAAACAAAAAAACACATGTAGCCGACACGATATACGACGCTTACGACGAACGATCGCATATTTTGGCAGGCATTAATTACCTAACCGACAATGTTTATTTGGGTCGTAAAGACTCGATAGTAACACCGTACCTAAGTTCCTATGTTGGCTATCAGCACAAAAGCGGTGTTTATGCTAAAGCAAATCTCGCCTACAGCCGGATAAAGCACAACGTAGACCTGTTCACTATAGAAGCCGGCTACGAACGGTCGCTCACTGACCGCCTCACTGCGGGCTTAAGCGCCGAAAAATACTTCTACAACAAAAACTCCAACAATATTCGCGGCAACATTAAAGGTAGCGCCGGTCTCTACTTAAAGCACGAAAACAAATGGTTTTCACCCCAGTTGTCATTCGATGCCAATTTTGGTAAGAAAACAGATTATATAGTCGGGCTATTTGTAGACCGGCCATTTCGCATAGGGAAAAGCCGGTGGCAAATCACCCCGTCGGCAGGAACTAACGGCGCCACGCAACATTTTTACAACGAATATTTTGTGAACAATGTGGCGCGTAAGGATAAGACATCAACGCTAAGTCAGGCAATAAAAAACGCTGGCAAATTCAAGATTATGGACTACGAAATTGGCTTGAAAACTACCTGCGTACTCAACAAATGGTTGCTATCCGGAAGACTTACCTACTATATTCCGGTAAATCCCGTAATTATTGATTTGCCCAATAATAATATCAAAGAACTAATAGCCAATACAATGGTAATGGAACTGGACATCTGCTACCGATAACCAATATTATTTTCTTATAGTGTGTTAAACCAAACAAACAGTAGGTAGTCTTAATAGCGCTAACATTTTGTACAAGCTAATAAAATCTGAAACTATGCGACAAGCAAAACTATTAATGACTGTAAGCGCAATGGCCATTGCAATGGCGGCTTTTACTTTTGGCTCAGGATGCCGTAAAAACAAAAACAACGACACATCTACGCAAACAGAAGAAACCAGTGTAGCGTCTGATCATGCCGTATCTGAACAGGCTTTTGAAGATGCCCAAACTATTGCCGACCAAGGCGCAACTGTAACGGGCGGGATGAATTTTCGCGTATCGGGCGCTACAAGCAGCCCCTGTGCAACGGTGTCTCATTCGGGCGATACAACCATTATTGATTTCGGAACGGTAGACTGCACTTGCCGCGATGGGCGCACCCGCCGCGGTAAAATCATTGTGGTACGCACAGGCATATTCACAGACAGCGGTTCGGTACGGACGATAACGTTCGACAATTTTTATCAAAACGACAATAAAATTACCGGTATACGCACAGTGACCAATATGGGACATAATACGCTTGGCCAGCCTTATTATAGCATTAATGTAGCAGGAAGCGTTCTGCTGTCAACAGGAGGCGTAGTTGGCGTTTCGTGGAGCAGAACCCGCACCTGGACAGCGGGTTACACCACCACAGGCACAATATCCGACGATATATACGCTATTACCGGCACCGGTACCATTACCCGTGCAAGCGGAGCAGTAGTGGGTGTGGAAATAACCTCGCCGCTTATTCTTGCTATGGATTGCAGATACATCGAAGCTGGCACAGTGAAGTACACATTACCATCTGGCGGCATTCGTACGCTGAATTATGGCGACACTCCCGCTTGCGACAATATGGCAAAGCTTACGTTGCCCAGCGGAACAGTGTACGATATAACGCTGCGCTAATTTTTTTTCAATGTTTTTGATATAAAAGGTGGAAATGTGTTCCACCTTTTATATTTTGTGGTGTTTTCCGTGTGGAATATTTGCCGCAATTCGTATATTAGCGGCAAAATTTTTCGTTAACTCTTTTTTAAGAAGCTATTTAAACATAAAACCATTTATGCATTGCAATTTAAATTTCAGAATCGGCTCGTTCCTTGCGCTCGTTTCCTTACTATTCATCAATAGCTGCCGTCCTGATAATACCAGCGTATTGTCTGACAGCGATGATAATGGTGGTTATGCATCTGACGCTTCAAGAATTGAATGGGTTAACAACGATGTAATTTCTATTGCAGACGTAGCCGGCACTATATACAACGGCGCACATATGCGCACCACCTATGGCGGCATTTGCGCTACTGTGGGCGTCGATACGTTTAGCACCCCCCATGTGCTTGTTATCCGTTTTGGTAGCGAAGAAAACACCTGCACAGATGGCAGAAGGCGCAAAGGCGCAATCATAGTAAAATATGACGGCCGCTACAACGACACAGCGCAAATACATACCATTACCTTCGATAACTATTTCATCAATGGCAATCAGCTTACAGGCAGCATTCAAACAACAAGAGTGGATACTACTGTAACCGGCAACTGGTACTACAAAGTATTTGTAAACGATTCGTTGAATATGGCTCAGTATCCGCTCAATAGCCAGTTTGTGACCTGGAAAGGTAATCTGGTGCGTAAATGGTTGACCGGCCACCTTACTGCCGACAGATTCGACGACGTATTCTCCATTTCAGGTTCTACTACCATGGTTCGTCCTAACGGACACCAATACAGCGTTGGTATATCTACCCCATGGAAGGTAGCGCTTACCTGCGATTACGTTCAAAGCGGTGTTGCAAACATAACCGGATACAATGGCGCACGTCGCCTCGATTACGGTACCGGCGACTGCGATGCTAATGCTAATCTTTACATAGGCGTAAATTCTTACGGTATTACCCTTACTAAATAAA
>CAZLPE010000229.1:0-3578 GCA_964561325.1 uncultured Flavipsychrobacter sp. | reverse complement strand
ATTTGTTCTACTTCAAACCCACCTGGCACCGGTGTACCGGTATTGGGGCATAGTTTGGGGTCAAGACCATCTATATCAAAACTGATATACACGTTTTGGGGCAGTTCGGCTATTATTTGGTTGCATATTGCTTTCCAGGTTACACCCTCATATTGCTGCGCTTTGATATCTTTATCAAAGAAAGTTTTAATTCTGCCGCCGCTGGCATTAATAACTTCCAGTTCCTCATCGCAATAATCGCGTATACCTACCTGAACCAGTTTTTTAACCTGTGGAATACGATTAAGTACATTGTACATAATGCTTGCGTGCGAAAATGTAAAACCTTCGTAGGCGTCGCGGAGATCGGCATGGGCATCTATTTGCAAAATCGCAAAATCGCTGTGTATTTCAGACAGCGCTTTCAGATACCCAAGCGGCGTACTGTGGTCGCCGCCTATAAGCCCTACGCTTTTGCCGTCTTTCAAAAGATCTTTCGACAATTCGTACACCCAGTCGTGCAGCATTACCCCGCCGTCGTTTATCTCTTTCATTTTTTCGGTAAGCTGAGCGTTGTCGCAACACTTTCCACCGTCTACCATATTAGAAATAATCAACTCCGCGCACTGACGAAGATAGTCGCTCTTGGTGCGAATGTTCTTGTCTATAGGCAACATATAAAACCCCTTCTTCCAGCCGTCTACTACATCCGGATCGTACAGATCGACTTGCATAGCGGCATTGAATATTTTCTCGGGTCCACGGGCTGTACCGAGTCGGTAGGACACCGTAACTTCCCACGGCACAGGCAACAATACCAATTGAGCCTGGCTTTGCGTAAAGGGCAAACCAAAAATATTATTGGATTTCAGCCCTACTGAATTGGGGTCGAAAGTAGATAGATCTGACATAGAAGCAAAAGTAAGCTTAAAGCCCGAAACAGAAAGAAAGCCGGTTGAAAAATGCCATAATCGCGATATACCTGCTGTAAAAACAATAGCTACGGCCACTAAGCGATACAACAACAAGCTATGCACAAGGTGTAAAAACAACGTCAAAATGCAGCTTTCATAATGGAGAAATAACATTGCAGTCGAATTATTACGTAAATTGCGGCTGTTATGGAAACCATCGCTTTTCAGGATTTAGGTGTAATTGCGTACGATGCTGCATGGAATTATCAGGAAACGCTAATGCAAGCAAACCTGCGTATAAAAGCAGCCCGATACAACGCTCAAGCCGATAGCGAACCCGTAACAGAGGAAACAAAACACCACCTGCTTTTTTGCGAACATCCGTCGGTATATACTTTAGGGAAAAGCGGCCATATGGAAAATCTGTTGGTTAACGACGCCCGGCTAAAGGAACTGAATGTATCGTTTTTCAAAACTAACCGCGGCGGCGACATCACCTACCATGGCCCGGGGCAGATAGTGGGCTACCCCATTCTTGACCTCGAAAAGTTTACAACCGATCTGGGCAAGTATATGAGGAATCTGGAAGAAGTAATGATACGTACGCTAAGGCAGTACGGCATAGAAAGCGGCAGGCTGGAAGGGTCGACCGGAGTGTGGCTGGATGCCGACATAAAAGGTAAGGCGCGCAAGATATGCGCAATGGGCGTGCGGAGCAGCCGCTGGGTAACCATGCATGGCTTTGCGCTGAATGTAAATACAGACCTCAGTTATTTTGGGTACATAGTGCCCTGCGGCATTACCGACAAAGCGGTAACCTCTATGCAGAAAGAACTGGGCCGTAAGGTGGACGAGGAAGAAGTAAAACAAAAACTCACAGAAGCTTTTGGCGAGGTTTTTGGCGCAACAATAGTTGTACCTGAAATAGCCGGAGTATAAAGAAAATAAGTTGGCTTAAATTTCGTTATTTAATAATAGAAAGAATAGTTGGCAAAACGGAGCATTACATATTTCTGGGGCGACAAAAGCTTGCTGATAACGCTGGGCAACCGTACGGATTTCCGTATCCGGGCGTTGTATCTTGCCGAGTTTCTGTTCACCATAGGTATGGCTACGGTTATTCTGGTTCACTCACTACCCTTTAGGCAAACACTAATAAGCTGGACCGCTACTATAGGCTCGTCCCTGCTATATCTGCTGGCAGCCCATAGATTTCTGGCCAGAATGTTTATGACAGAAAGGCTACTGCTGGAGCAAAATACGTTTACCATCATCCGTAAAACACTTTTTTCACAACAAATACGCCGTTACGACTGGCGCTATATTGGCGCGCTGCACTACGAGGGCAAAGGCGCTAAAACGGACCATCCGCTGAAGGGCAAGTGTTTCGATTATTTTGGTTTTGAAACTCAGGAACATTTAATCCAAAGCTTGCACCACGATGGCAATATGTATTTCGACTCCATAGAGGGTCGCGTGTACTTTGCCTCGGGCGTATACTCTTGGAATGCTGAAGAAATGGTGCAAATGATGAAATTATTCATCGGCTCATCGCTAAAGCTGGGGCCGGAGTGGGAGGAAATGCTGCAAGAACAAGAGTTCGACGATAACCTGCAGTAAAAAGGCGACAATTAGTTGATGGTTACATAACCCGACTCCAGCTCGGTTACATCTTTTCGCAATACAAACCGGTACACGCCCCTTCTTTGAAAGTTACGCCTGTCTATAATTATCTTGGGCGCAGTAATGTGCGGATCTTCTATAACAGCCCTGTTAGCGCTGTTATAAAACTTCACCGAATAGTGATGATCGTAAATATCGTCTGGTAAGGTCATTAGTATGTGTCCGGTCACTGGGTCGGCATTTATATACCTCGACTTCACCAGATCTACCGGGTGCTCCATGGGGTCTTCATAGCTAATCGTCACTTTGCGTTTGGTAGGGTCTTGCGCTACGGCATCTGCCGGACGTCCGGCATTGCGCTCATCCACATCAAACGAGATCGACACCTTTTGTTTGGGTGGCGCTGGTCGGGCCTGTGTTTCGTAAACCCTACCCACCGTAGATGGTCCTACTGCCGACATGTTGGAGGGCGCCAGCCTTCCTTTGCCTGCTTTTACCAGCGTTTCGGTGGCTATACGTCCGGCGCCGCCGGCGTTAGTTATGTCTTCGGTTACAATATAGCGTTGCAGGGAGTCGTTTGGCGGCAAGGTAAGCCTCGACGTCTCGGTGGCCAATGGCGTTACCACAACGGCTACCCGGTTTGTTTTCCAGTTAAGCCCGGTTTTAAACAGTAACGACAATTTATAATAGTTTTTACCGGGAGCGGCATGTCCGTCTACAAAAGCCTGAGGGCCTTTCGCTATTTTCCGCACCATACCCACTGGCACAAAATTCTGCTCGCTATCTGCAGAGCGCAATACGGTAATAGACTTTACCCCGTCATACTGGCAATTCCAGGAGAGAATGACAATACCTTTATCGGCAGCTCCGCCAATTTCTGGCAGCGCTGGCTGCGCCGCAGCGTGAAAGCAAAGTGCGCAAAAAATAAAAAAACAACCAATGCGCAATGCAAGGCGACAAAGTATCATAAGCCAAACCTAATGATAATTTAGCAAAATGGCAATCGGCGCCGCTAAAAGGCGGCAATACAAACTACCGCCTCGTAATAAAACCAATGGCTTA
>CAZLPE010000228.1:0-3644 GCA_964561325.1 uncultured Flavipsychrobacter sp. | reverse complement strand
AACCCAATAAAAATCCACAAATCCAAATTCCACTCCCGCCGCCACACAAAAAAGCCACCGCGTACCGCGATGGCCCTTTCGCCTAAATAATAAAACAATCAATCGTACTTATATGCCACTCAAAAAACGCTTAATTCAATTTTCAGCTACTAACTGCAGCCTGTAGTGGTGCCGCAATTGGGGCACATATAGCAGGTGCCGTTGCGCATAGTTATGTTGCCACAGCTACGGCAGGCAGGCGCGTCGGCGCTGGTACCCATTAGTTTTTTCAGTTCGCTGGTGTTGCCGCTAATGCCTACCGCCGACGGCGCAAGGCTGCTCTTTGGCTTTTGTGCTGGTTGGCTTGCTGCGGTAGCTTGCGGGGCTGTTACCCTCACCTGACTCAGCTCTTGCGCCAGCGCCTCTACTTCTTCCTGATGCGGCTTTCTGTTGGGGTCTTGCACATGCACCAGATCGTCGCGATCCAGGTATTCGTAAGCCAGCAGGCGGAATATATAGTCCAGAACCGACGTAGCCGTTTTGATGTTCGGGTGATCTACAATGCCCGATGGCTCAAACCGGCTGAAGATAAACTTATCTACATACTCTTCCAGCGGCACACCATATTGCAACCCTACCGATATAGCTATTGCAAAACTATTCAGCAAGCTACGCATTGTGGCTCCTTCCTTGGCCATATCTATGAATATCTCACCCAGCGTACCATCGCCATACTCGCCTGTGCGTAAAAACAGCGCCTGACCGCCCACTTTACCCTTAATGGTATAGCCTCTGCGTTTGGCCGGCAATTGTTTGCGCTCCACTATACGGCTCAGCATACGCTTCAGTTGCGTATCGGGGCTGGCTTGCACGCGGCGGTTCACCTCGTCCAGCAGTTCCGTTACCGTCAGCTTACTCATGTCTACTATCTGGCTCGCTTCCGGCGCAGTCGTAGCGGCGGCCGCTTCTGCTTTTGCGGGTTCATCTTTTTTCTTCTTATCGCTCTTATTGCTCAGCGGCTGGCTCAGCTTAGACCCATCTCTGTATAGCGCGCAAGCTTTCAGACCCAGCTGCCAGCTAAGGTAGTAGCAGTCTTTTATCTCGTCTATCGTCGCCTCGTTGGGCAGATTTATTGTTTTAGATATTGCGCCGCTGATAAAGGGCTGCACAGCCGCCATCATACGTATATGGCCATGTGCGTGTATAAAACGCTCGCCTTTTTTACCGCACTTATTAGCGCAGTCAAACACACTCAGGTGTTCGTTCTTCAGGTATGGAGCGCCTTCTACAGTCATTGTTCCGCAAGCATAGTCGTTTGCGGCATCTATCTGATCGTCGGTAAAGCCCAGTTCTTCCAGCAGATTAAAGTCGGGAGCAAAGTACTGCTCTGGTTTAAAGCCCAATCGCTGCAAGCACTCTTCGCCGAGATTGTACACATTAAACACAAAACCTATTTCGAAAGCGCTCAATACTGCCGCATCCAGCTTCTTGAGTTCTTCGCCTATAAAGCCCTTCTCGCTAAGCGTCTGGTGGTTTATATAAGGAGCCCCTACAAACGTACCATGACCTTTAGCATACTTCACAATAGCATCTATCTGCTCTGCCTTATAACCCAGTTTTTTCAGGGCTGCAGGTATAGACTGATTGATGATTTTGAAATACCCCCCACCAGATAGTTTCTTAAACTTTACCAGCGCGAAGTCTGGCTCAACGCCTGTAGTGTCGCAATCCATTACCAGACCAATAGTGCCCGTTGGCGCTATCACCGTAGCCTGTGCGTTTCTGTATCCGTACATTTCGCCATACTGCACTGCATCGTCCCATGCTTTAGTAGCTGCGCTCAACAGATAGTCGGGGCAGTATTTTGCATTGATACCTACAGGCTTTATCTGCAAACCCTCAAACGCATCAGCCGCGTCATATGCAGCTGCGCGATGGTTGCGCATAACGCGCATCATATGGTCTTTGTTTTCTGCAAATCGGGGGAAGGTACCGAGTGTAGCCGCCATTTCAGCAGATGTCTTGTAAGCTACGCCGTTCATTATAGCCGATATTGCGCCAGATATTGCTCTTGCCTGCTCGCTATCGTAAGCTATACCGCTTACCATCAGCATGCTGCCAAGGTTGGCAAAGCCCAGACCAAGCGTACGATAATCGTAGCTAAGCTGCGCTACCTCTGGCGAAGGGAACTGCGCCATAAGCACAGAAACCTCCAGCACAACAGTCCACAAACGAACCATGTACTCAAAACCTGCTACGTCAAACTTGCTTGTTTCTTCATCAAAGAAGCGACGCAGATTGAGCGAAGCCAGATTACAAGCTGTATTGTCGAGGAACATATACTCAGAGCATGGATTAGAAGCCCTGATACTTCCGCCTTCCGGACATGTATGCCATTCGTTGATGGTAGTATTGTATTGTGTACCTGGGTCGGCGCATCTCCATGCCGAATAGGCTATTTTGTCCCACAGGTCTTTTGCAGGAATAGTGCGCATAATTTTGCCTGTGCTGCGCGCTGTCATATTCCAGTCGGCATTGTTGTCCAAACGGGCAAAAAACTCGTTGGGTATGCGTACAGAGTTGTTAGAGTTCTGTCCGCTAACTGTTTTGTATGCCTCACCTTCGTAGTCCGACGCATAACCGGCAGCTATCAGCGCAGCTACTTTCTTTTCTTCTTCTACTTTCCAGTCTATAAAATCGATCACTTCAGGGTGGTCAAGATCCAAACATACCATTTTGGCTGCGCGACGAGTGGTGCCGCCGCTCTTTATAGCGCCTGCTGCACGATCGCCGATCTTCAAGAAACTCATCAGGCCGCTTGATGTACCGCCGCCGCTAAGCTTCTCGCCCTCAGCCCGTATATTAGAATAGTTTGTACCTACGCCAGATCCATACTTAAAGATGCGCGCCTCACGAACCCAAAGATCCATGATACCGCCTTCATTTACCAGATCGTCATCTACGCTCAATATAAAGCACGCATGTGGTTGTGGGCGTTCATATGCATTTTGCGACCGCTCCAGCTTGCCCGTAACTGCATCTACATAATAATGTCCTTGCGCCTTGCCATCAATGCCATAAGAATTATGCAATCCTGTATTAAACCATTGTGGCGAGTTGGGCGCGCAGCTTTGCATAAGTATGCTGTAAACCAATTCGTCGTAGAAAACGGTTGCATCATGCTCAGAAGCAAAATATCCGTGTTTGAAACCCCACATACGCCAACAATCAGCAAGGCGATGCGCTACCTGCTTGATAGATGTTTCACGACCTGTTGTGCCATCGGGCTGTGGAACGCCTGCTTTACGAAAATATTTCTGCGCAAGAATATCCGTAGCTATCTGCGACCAGTGATTGGGCACCTCCACATTGGTCATCTCAAACACCTTCTCTCCATTCGGGTTACGAATCACTGACGTACGGTAATCGTACTGAAACATATCATATGGACTTACTCCTTCGCGAGTGTAATGACGTGCAAAAGCGAGTCCTTTTTTTGTGGCGGCGTTCATAAAAAATTGTATTTAAAAGTTGGATTTTATTTTATCGGGATGGTAAAATTAGGTGTTTGCATACCCGTTTTAAAGCAAAGAAATTAACAACGGTGGATAACTAACCAACATCAAGCCCACCAATGAATACAGCATTTTGGCTCCAGAAAACGC
>CAZLPE010000227.1:0-3648 GCA_964561325.1 uncultured Flavipsychrobacter sp. | reverse complement strand
CGGAAGAACGCAAGACGACCAACGAAAGGATCGGTCATGATTTTGAACGCAAGAGCTGCAAATGGTTCTTTTGCGCTTGGGTGACGCTCAATTTCTTCGCCGGTATCGGGGTTTGTACCTTTTATCGCCTCGATATCTACCGGGCTTGGCAAATAGCGAATAACCGCATCCAAGGCTGTCTGTACACCCTTGTTTTTGTATGCAGAACCGCACAACATTGGTATGATAGACAAGTCGATAGTAGCCTTACGAACCGCTTCATGAATTTCTCCTTCAGAGATGCTGTTTGGATCTTCGAAGAACTTCTCAAGCAATTTATCATCATACTCTGCAACTGCTTCTACAAGCTGTGCACGCCAGTAGTCCACATCTTCCCTCATATCTTCAGGAATTGGAATTTCTTTGTAAGTCATTCCCTGTGTAGCGTCTTCCCAAATGATACCTTTCATTTGAATAAGGTCTACTACGCCTTTGAAATTATCTTCAGCGCCAATAGGAAGCTGCAATGGTACTGACTTAGCGCCCAACATTTCGCGAATTTGCTGAACAACCATCAGGAAGTCTGCGCCAATACGGTCCATTTTGTTAACAAAACCAATTCTTGGTACTCTGTAGCGATTAGTCTGACGCCATACAGTTTCAGATTGTGGCTCAACGCCATCAACCGCAGAGAACAACGCAACAAGACCATCAAGTACGCGCATAGAACGCTCTACCTCGATTGTAAAGTCCACGTGACCGGGAGTATCGATGATATTGAATTTGTATTTCTTAGAATCTGCAGTTGGTTTTCCTTGCAAAGTTGGGAAATTCCAATAGCAGGTAGTAGCTGCCGAAGTGATAGTGATACCTCTTTCCTGCTCCTGTGCCATCCAGTCCATTGTAGCGGCGCCTTCGTGCACTTCGCCAATTTTGTGGTTAACACCGGTGTAATACAGGATACGTTCTGTAGTCGTTGTCTTGCCGGCGTCAATGTGTGCGGCAATTCCGAAGTTGCGCTGTAAGCGTAAATCAGCCATTTTTGATATATTTGTATTGGTTAAATTTCAATTTCGAGGTGCAAAGGTAAGTTAATTAATGCCGAACGAGCAAATATATAAGCGAAAAATGTGAAATTTCATGAAAAATCACTCGATTTTTATTCAGCCATCTTTCTTCAAATGCGCTTCTGGCGCACACAACTATAATTTTGAATACCTTGCATAGGTAATTGAAGATTAGCTGTATACCTTTTGGTAAGAAGCGCCACTAAAAGCTGCAAATGAAAGACAATATAGAACGTATTTGGCTAATAGCTGCTTGCATTTGCGCTTTTTTTGTTGTGTTGCTGCTTTTTCCGGGTATATTTACACATCCCGGGTCGCTCGCACCCGGTATAGGCGGCGATGCTGGTAAAAACCTGTTTTCGTTGCTTTACCACCAACAACATGGTGATGGCTTTTGGTTTCGGGGGATGAACTACCCCTATGGCGAACATATTACCTATGTGGATGGACAACCGATGCTTTCTGTAGGTCTCGGAATTTTCAAGCATTTCACCATGGCACAAGCGCTGGCTACCATGTGGCTATTAATTGGCCTTAGCTATGTACTGGCGATAGTTTTCATCTTCAAAACCCTTCGCATTTATGCTGTTCACCCTATTTTATCTATCATAGGCGCATCACTGATTATTGTTATCAACCCACAACTTTATCGAACATTGGGGCACTTTGGGTTGTCGTATGTATGCGTAATACCTATGGTTTTCTATTGGACAGTGCAATACCACAAAAAGCAATTGTCTATCTACCCTATTTATATTTTCCTTCTTACGCTTGTAGTTGTCTTGTTGCATCCGTATCTGTCGGCGATAATACTGATCTGGTGTACACTCTACGCACTTGGTTACCTATTTTATAGCAACATCGGCAATCGTGTTCAACGTATCCGCGCAGCTATTCTGTTGCCGTTAGCAGCATTAGCTGCCACAATGATTTTCAATATACTGATTCACTTCACCGATAATATTTCCGACCGCCCCCAAACGCCCTACGGACTGACCGCGTATTGTACGCGAGGCGACCATATTTTTACATCGCACTACTCCCCTATTTGGCGTTTCTTAGAAGATAACACAACCGTTGTTAAAAATACCGCCGAGCAGGAAGGCTTCTGCTACCTTGGACTGACTGCTATTATTGTACTACTTTCTTCCTTTTGCATTGGTGCATCTCGTAAAATCAGAAAACTTCCCTATACCGAAAGTAGTGAGGCCGGTTTTGAACCAATCTGGTTTTTTATTGCTTTTTTAGCGCTCGTATTTAGTATGGGTGTTCCATTTGTTTGGAACATGGAGTGGTTAGTAACCTATCTACCACTCGTTCGTCCGTTCCGTACATTGGGCCGCTTCAGCTGGTTGTTTTATTTTGTACTTACCACTTACAGTATCGTTACTTTAAGCAAATGGATAAACGCCTACTACAAGTCCGGCAATGTAGTTAAGGCATTTGTTTTGGCTGGTTCTGCTTTATTATTATGGGGTTTTGAAGCGAGCGGATACATAACAACCGAGCGGAATGCAATAGAACGCAGCAAAGGCAACTTTGCAACCATCATGGGTAAGGAACCGGACAACTGGATAGATTTTCTAAGAAGCCACAACTTTAAGGGCGCTGATTTTCAAGCAACATTATTACTGCGTTACTTCAACGTAGGCACAGATAAGCTGTGGCTTGGCCGAGATTATACAGACCCTGAATTGGGAGTAATGTTGCAAACTGGCATTCAGCTTGGGCTTCCTACTATAAACCATATGGCCGCGCGAACATCGTGGGGGGTAGCCAAAAAGCAAGTAAAAATTGCAGGCGGTCCATATGTGCCAAAACCAATGCTAAAAGAGTTGCCCAGCAACAAACCATTTCTATTGCTAAACCATGAATCGGACGAACTAGATCCGGATCAAAAATACCTGTTAGATGTAGCGACTTTTATAGGTAAGCACAAAGAGTGGAAAGTTTACGCTTGCTATCCGTCTAAATTGATAGCAAACGATTCGCTCCATCAACAAGAGGTTTTAAATCTGGCAGGTTCAATAAAAAATGGAGATAGCTGCATCAGAAATACCGGGCCGTATTATATAAACCATTTCGATCAGCAAATAGCAAAACAGACCTTCTTTGGCAAAGGAGCAATGCCTGAAATTGAACAACATGAAGCAACTATTGCCACAATACCTATTAAACCATTAACAGACAATCAGTTATATGAATTTTCCTGTTGGTTTTTATTAGGTACAGAAAACTACAGAAGCCCCTATTTTAAACTCGACATGATAGACGGCAACGGAGCTATACTGAAAACACAGGACGTGCTGACCAAAGAAAGCGCTGATAACTCAGGGATGTGGTTTAGAGCGTACCTATATTTTACAATGCCCACCAATACTCAAACTATTAAGATAAGATTATTTAACGATCCTGAAAAAGCATATCAAATTATGGATGAACTAATGCTGCGCCCGGCGGACGCATTGATTATTTCAGTATCAAATTCAAAATCAATATTAGTAAACAACCATTTACTCAACCATTAGAGGATTACAGTTCCTTCATCATCTTTCAACGCTACATTGTATTTGTTGGTCATTTCTACAATTTCTCTGATCAT
>CAZLPE010000226.1:0-3677 GCA_964561325.1 uncultured Flavipsychrobacter sp. | reverse complement strand
GAGAGAGGGCAGCGTAGACCGCTGCCCTCTCTGACAAAAACACTTTGTATTAATTAGTTTCTCCACCACTCTCTGTCTTTAGCGTTTATTTTATAGTACAGCGTCACAGAAAGCGTGCTGTAAGAGTCGTTGTTAGATGGGTTACCTCTCAGATTGCCAGCTGCATTTGGCACCACCAAACCAGAAAAATAACCTTTATCTTCTACCTGATAAGCAATAATTGCATCTTTGGCCTGCAGATGTTTCTTGTATTCTGCCGGATCTACATACTTACCGCTTACACCATCGAGATAGTCGGTAAATGTAAGACGGTACATATACTCTATACCCAGATTAAGGTGCTGACCCAGATCCCAACGGTATCCAAACACAATTGGTATACACATTTGCCATTTAGAATATTGCTCGGGGTAGTTGCCGCCCCAACCTTGTCCTTCCAGCGACAAGTTGTAGGTTTTAACCCACGATGGACTTGCGCCCACAGTGCTGTAGGGCTCGAAATGAAATACGCCTATACCTGCACCCAAAAACGGCTGCCCGCGTTTGTGTGCAATTTTGCTCTCGGGGTTGAAGCGCATAGGATTGAGCTCCATAAGAAACGCTCCTTCAAAAATATAAGACTTTGCTGTTTGCGAGCGCGCATAGCGCTGGTATCCGTCGTCGCCCTGAGTACTTGCTTTCAGCGCCAGGTCGTAGTTCCATTTGTCGGTAGCAAACACAGTACCATAATTAACTCCCATTCTTACGGCAAAACAGGGATGCACAGTATATCTTCCAAAAAGTCCGCCCATAAAGGCCACTTTATCGAAATATTTGCTGTTTACATAATGATCTATTGCTGAATTTGTACCAACATCGCCCCACAAATCGCTCAAACCGAAGTTGGTGCCTATAGACCATCCGGTAGGTTCGATGTATATTCTTGAGGCGTCTTGTGCTTTTGTGGCAGGGCTCATAGCCATACATATGCCTAAGACCATTAAATAACGGAATAACCTGGACTGCATGTACAGAAAATTTTAAGGTTGAAGATATGAACTATTTTCCTTTAAACACAGGTTTTCTTTTTTCAAGAAATGCGCCTGTGCCTTCTTTCATGTCTTCGGTGGTGAAGCAGGCGCCAAAGCGTTCTATTTCATTATCAAAGCCATGTGTATTACATTTTGCAGCATCGTTTACGCAGGCTATCACCTGGGCCACAGCTACGGGAGCTTTAGTTTGTATTTTCAGCAGTATTTCTTTTGCTTTATTTATCAGCTCTTCGGGCGCTACCACATGGTTTACCAGACCCAGTGTTTTGGCTTCTTCTGCGCCTATCATGTCGGCAGTCATCATCAGCTCCATAGCTTTACCCTTACCCACCAGTTGCGTAAGGCGCTGGGTGCCGCCATAGCCGGGTATGAGGCCAAGATTTACTTCGGGCTGACCAAATTTTGCATTTGTAGCCGCTACCCTGAAGTGGCAAGCCATTGCCAGCTCGCAACCGCCGCCCAGCGAAAAGCCGTTTACGGCCGCAACAACAGGCTTAGGGCAATTTTCTATTTTATTAAATACGCTGTCCTGACCAATTTTGGCCAAGGCTGCGCCGCCTGCTGCATCCAGCGACAAGAACTCAGATATATCTGCGCCGGCTACAAATGATTTTTCGCCTGCGCCGGTGATAATTACCGTCTTTACTTCCGCATTGGTGTACACATCATCCATTGCCTGACCCAGTTCGGCAATTACATCTTTGTTAAGCGCATTCATCTTGTCGGGGCGATTGATGGTGATGGTCAGTATGCCCTTGTCCAGTTCGGTAAGTAAAGTGTTGTACATCTTATGTGTTTGTTGAAAATTTATGTTTGAGGTTTTGTATCGGTTTTTGTGCGCTTATATCAGGTCTTTTCTGTTTTCTTTTACCCAGTCGCGAATGTAGGATGCAATTTCGGTTGTAGAAGCGCCCGGTGCAAAAAGCTTACAAACACCTGCTGCGTTCAGCTCCTGCATATCTTCTTCGGGTATAATGCCGCCGCCGGTAAGCAACACATCGTTCAGGCCTTTTTCCTTCATCAGTTGCAGCAGCTTAGGAAAAACAGTCATGTGGGCGCCGCTAAGAATGCTTATGCCTATAGCGTCTACGTCTTCCTGCAGCGCGGTATTTACCACCATCTCGGGCGTTTGCCTTAGTCCGGTATATATTACTTCCATGCCTGCATCGCGAAGCGCAGTAGCAACCACCTTTGCGCCGCGGTCATGACCGTCAAGTCCTACTTTTGCCACCAGCACCCGCACGGGGCGGTTCAGTTCAATACCCATTAGTTTGAATTAGAGTGCAAAAGTAATGATTTATAGTTCTTTTAGGTACTATGCCCAGCCAATTTTAAAATGGCCACGCCGCTACGCTACATGCAGATTGTTTAGGCAAAGCGCCCAGCCGGGTATTAGTTTTGCGATTGCCCATACCTTACGCCGTGGCGCTGATAGCTGTAAGCGCCCACACAAAAATGCTGCGGGCGTAGTATAACCGCTATCCGGGCGATATCTGTAAATCGCGTTTGGTTATTATGGAGCGGCTATCCGCTATTTATTTACCATGCTTGCGTACTATTTCGGCAATGATATTGGCCGTTATATCGGGATAATTCACTTCTATTGGTTTGCCTTCGTCCAGCCAGTTTCGTATTATGCTGTAGTTTTTATCGTCCAGCGTTTTTATTACAGCCGCGCCCATAGCAGCCGCTCCGGCGGCGTTGCACTGCTGCTCATATTGCGCCTGCATGGGGGTTACCATCACTTTCTTGCCCAGATACATAGCCTCTGCCGGACCCTCAAAGCCCGCTCCGCACAGCACGCCCGCAGCCGATGCCATGCTTTGGGTAAAGGCTGCATTGTCTATACCGCGAACGGTGACATTGCCCTTGGTAAACGGGGTTTTGTTGTGCTTAGAAAACACCTCCCACCGCGCATCCGGAAACTGCGACAGATGGTGCACTATGCGCTCATCGGCATAGGCGGGCAGGTATACGGTGTAGTGGCCCTGATTGGTGGGCGACAATCGGCGAATGTCTTTACGGATAACCGGCGTATAAATCTGCGGGCCAAACTCCTTGAAGTGGAAGCCATATGCATCGGTGGTGGGCGCATACCGTTGCAGCACCAGCCTTCCCATTGGGTCGTCTTCGTCGGGCAGGGGGGCATTGGGGTGCAGTACCGCGCACTGATGGCTGAGCGATATGCAGGGCAGCTTTTTCTTTTTGCATGCCCATGCAGTTATGGGTTCAAAATCGTTGATGATAAGATCATAGTCTTCTACCGGAAAATCTTTTATGTCTTTGAGCAGTTGCAGCAATTTTACTTTGCGGGCAGTGCCCCAAATATCTACGCCGCCCTTATTACCAAACATAAAGCTCATACCATACCGCTTGTATTTTACCGGATACGGAAAGTCTACATCGGCCTGAATGCCGCTTATCAGCACATCGGTATCGCCATGTTTGGCTATTTCGGGATACACATCGCGCGCCCTGCTCAGGTGGCCATTGCCTGTGCCCTGTATTGCAAATAGTATTTTCACAGTATGAAAGTAGGGGATTTTAGGGAAATGGAGGGGTGGCGCTTTACGCCGGTTACAAACCGGCTACTTTAGTTAGACGAGTGATCCTGCGGAACACTCGCGCCAGAGGGGTATCTTAAAT
>CAZLPE010000225.1:0-3762 GCA_964561325.1 uncultured Flavipsychrobacter sp. | reverse complement strand
AGCCCGTTCGGGCTTTTTACCGGCAAAGCAAAACCCGTTATTTCAGTTGCATTTTAAGCACAAATACAAACCTGTTTATGTGTTGGAATACGCCGAATTAGGAACACCAATTGATATAAGTTGATCGTATGGCACTATATCCAGGTTCATATTTTTAAATTGACATTCGTTACTATTACAAAATGTCAAGTTTTTCGCTCTAAAAACTTGACATTTTATGTTGCTAAATCGGCGATGTAAGTGTGTAGATAATAAAACTACTCCATCTTGTAGGCTTATTAATCGAGTTCAGATGATTATTTGTAGTGGAGCGCATTTTAAATTGATACCCCCTATGCTACTTCTTATCGCCCACCTGCTTTTTATACACCTCCATACGGTTGTGGTTTACAGGTATACCTATGGATTCGTAGATATAGTCTTGCGCTATGGTGCGCACATTCTGCTTGTTTATCTTGGTGTTGTCGGCCGATGGGTTTACTCTGTTTGATAAGAACACGAATACTATGCCCGTTGCGGGGTCGGCCCATACGCAGGTGCCGGTAAAACCCTGATGGCCAAATGCCAGCCCGCTGGTGCGGTCGCCGGCCGGGCCGGCATTGTCGGCATCGGTGGCGGGCTTATCAAAGCCCAGTCCACGGTGGTTCAGCTTGCTGCCATAGGCGGTAAACTGCTCTACAGTAGCTGCTTTAAAATACCTTACGCCGCCATATACGCCCTTATTAAGCAGCAACTGAAACAGTACCGCAGCGTCGCCGGCGGTGGCAAACAAGCCTGCATGGCCCGCCACGCCGCCCATCATAGCTGCGCCGGGGTCGTGCACATAGCCGCGCAGCGTTTGCCTTCTGAAATTCAGATCCCATTCGGTGGGGGCTATCTGCATGGTGTCAAACTTCGTTAACGGTAGGTAGGTTATATGTTTCAGACCCAGCGGTTTGTAAAACTGTTCTTCGGCATACTTGTCTATAGGCTTGCCGGTTATTTGCTGCACTATAGCCGCCAGAAATATAAAATCGAGGTCGCTATACACACTCTTTCCAGCATTATCCAGCGGACTTGCATATATGCGGCTCCACATAGTGTCTATGTAGTCGGCGCGCATATACAGGTTGCGCGCTACCTCTATGTTGTAGTCGCCCTTTATTTTCTTTTTAAACAGGTCGTTTTTCGGATGCCCGTCTTCGTCTACCGCTTCTTTATAAAAAGGTATCCAGCCCCTCATGCCCGCCTGGTGCAGCAGCAGGTCTTTTATTTTCAGCGCCGCCTTGTTGGTTCCTTTTGCCTGCGGCAGGTAGTCGCCTATGGTTTTTTCCAGGTCTAGTTTGCCCTGTTCGTACAGGCGCATTACGGCTATGTTGGTAGCCAGCATTTTGGTGCACGAAGCCACATCGTAGAGCGTGTTGGTGTCTACCGGTTGTTTTTTGTCGTATTTAAGGTAGCCAAATGCTTTGTCGTAAAACACCTTGCCATCGCGGGCAGCCAGCAGGCGGCAACCCGGAAACACGCCGTCGGCTATGCAGCGCGCCATAAACAGGTCCAGCCTGTCGAGCGCGGTCTGGTCTATCACGCCTGCATCTTTAGGATACATAATTTGTTTCAGGTCGTGGGGCGCTTCTTTTACAATAGCGGGCGCAGCCACAGGCGCCGGGCAAACACTCTTGCCGCCTATGCAGGCCGTTACCGGCAGCTTGCCTCTGGCCTTTATTTTCTTAGTTAGTATTTCGCCCACTATACGCTGGCTTGCGCTGTCGTCTTCATACCCCACCAGCGCCGACTGTGCGCCGCAGAAATACTGCATGGCATAGGCGTTGCCCATAAGCGTCACCATTACGTTGTTTTTGCAGGCGGCCTGTTGCAAAAACTCCACTACGCTGTCGCCCAAGCCATAGCTGTTGCCGGGCGTGTTGCTCACATTGTGCAGCGCTATAACTACAGCATTGTAGTTGGGCATGCTTTCCAGTATTTTGCGCATGTTTTTGCCGTTGCTGCCCTTGGGCATCCACTTGGGCTCTACGCGAGGGTAGGCTTTATGCAGGGTCTCGTACAGTACGGTAGTAGTGTCGGCATTAATACCTATGTAGGCAAGGCGCATATTCTCTACCAGTTTGTTCAGTACCTGATTGTCGTCTTTTACCAGAGTGGCGCCACGCGTTGCCGCCTGTGCGCGAATCAGGTCTATGTGTTGGTTCAGGTCTTCTACCAGATTTGCCGTGTCTATGTCTTTCCATTCTGCCAGTCCGGCATCATACTTAGCCGCCAGTATTTTTTTTACGCTTTGCTCCAGCGCCGCCGGGGCTATCATGCCGCTATCCAGCGCATTTTTTATTCTGGTTATTGCCGCCGGCACATCCTGCGGAAACAACAAAATATCGTTTCCGGCAGCAAAGGCGCGTAGCGCAGCCTCGCCCGCCGGAAAGTACTTGGCTACGCCGTCCATGCGCAGCGCGTCAGTAATAATGAGTCCGTTATAGCCCATCCGGTTGCGCAGCAATCCGGTCACTGCATTTTTCGAAAGGCTTGTGGGCACATGCGCCTCCGTATCCAGCGCCGGCACATTCAGGTGCGCCACCATCACGCTTTTCACGCCTGCGGCTATCATACGCTTGAAGGGGTACAGCTCCAGCGTGTCCAGCTCGGGTACCGACGCCGATATCACCGGCAAGTCTTTGTGCGAGTCTACGCTGGTATTGCCGTGGCCGGGAAAATGCTTGGCGCTGGCTATCACGCCGCCTTTTTGCAGGCCGCGCATGTAGGCTATGCCCAGCCGCGCCACCCATGTTTTGTCTTCGCCAAACGAACGCGTATTGATAACCGGGTTGGCGGCATTGTTGTTTACATCTACATCGGGCGCAAAATCTATGTGCACGCCCAGCCTTTTGCATTGGGCGGCTATGGCCAGCCCCATACGGTACACAAGGTCTGTGTCGCGGGTGGCGCCCAGTAGCATCTGCCTCGGAAAATTGCGCACGCTATCCAGCCGCATACCCAATCCCCATTCGGCGTCCATAGATATCAGCAGCGGCGTTTGCGCCATGCGCTGGTATTTGTTGGTTTGCATGGCCTGCCTTACCGGCCCGCCCTGCATAAAAGTGAGGCCCCCTATCTGGTGCGCGGCTATAAGCGCCGTTATGGCCTCCTCGTTATATTGTTTTGTGCCCGAGTAGGCCGCCACCATCATCAGTTGGCCTATACGCTCCTCTTGCGTTAGTCGGTTATACATACTGTCTACCCAGTTCCGCTTAGGCCCTCCCGTTTCTATCGTGCGGGTATGGGTGCGGCTTTGCGCAGCGCCGTCGCCCGACATCAACAAAACAGTTAGCGCAGCCGCTAAGGCTTTACGGATCGTAGTCATAAAAACAAAAATAATCTTATTCGCACAAATACCGCTGACATAGTTATCTGAACCACGATTAAGCTGATATTCATGAATACCATGATTGTAGGTTGCCACATGGATTACCTGCCCTTCGCGAGCCGGTTATCTGAACCACGATTAAGCTGATTTTCATGAATACTATGATTGTAGGTTTGCCACATGGATTACCTGCCCTTCGCGAGCCGGTTATCTGAACCTCAATTAAACTGATTTTCATGAATGCTATGATTGTATTACCAGCCCTTCGCGAGCCGGCGCTATTCATAGTAAAGCCCATTCGAGTTTTTCCCGATCAAGCCCATCCTACAATCAAAAAATCAAGGTTCAGAAAGCATTTTGCAGGTAGCGACCCTCCGGGGCGCAACGCAATTCAATACACTATTTGC
>CAZLPE010000224.1:2405-3778 GCA_964561325.1 uncultured Flavipsychrobacter sp. | reverse complement strand
CCCGTTCGGGCTTTTTACCGGCAAAGCAAAACCCGTTATTTCAGTTGCATTTTAAACACAAATGCAAACCTGTTTATTTGATAGCTAATCAGAGATTGTGGACTGCGCAAGTGTCGTTGTAGACAAACGTTTAACGAGCATTCGCCGGTGGGAGACCGGCATCCGTGCAGTACTTAGTCTGAAGACTAAGCACATCGGGTGAGTTCTAATCTGTGCTGCGCAACGTGAAATTAAAATAAGTACATCATTGCTAAATAAAATATTAGTCGCGGACGTAAAAGACCTCAGTAATAGGGTTAATTTTAGTAAAAATATCCATAATGATTCGGTATGGTAAGGCGCTTCTTGTCTGTTGCCTGTTTCTTTTGTTTATCTCCTCTTTAGCCCAAAATAAAAACAAACCTGCAACCCGGAAATTACAGCCAGTGGAAGAGGTGGAGATAGATTCTAACTGGGAATCGCCAGATTTTTTCGTGCCCGATATTGTGCCTGGTAAAATTGGCATGATAGGGTTAGAATTACTTGAACCTTTCAATAAGGAAGAGGCGCTATATAAAGTATTTCCGGGTTATCACTATCCTGTATATAAAAATTGGGCATGGTCTGTATGGCGGGCCACTACCTACCCTGCAAGCAAGTCGGAAGATGATGGCGAATTGTATTATTTCCCCGGCAAACGAAAAAACCTAACTTGTTTTAATAACATGAGGCGATATATAGACGACAGTGGCAGGCAAAATATGCTGCTATCTTTTAGCACAGTAAAATTAATGTCTGTTGAAATGATGCATTGCGGTCATTATTCTGGCGCCGATATAAGCGTTGCTCGATTCGTAAAAAATGGCAACAAATGGATGCTTAAAAATTTCACCATGACATTAGGTTGTTACGGCAACTGGCACCACGCATCACCAATAGATACCATAAAATTAGGCGCCGGTAATTATGGATGTATAATTGACCATGAGGTAAACCCGCCAGGTGGGCCCGGGTACGCATCTTACCATATATACGGGCTCGTTAATGGACAATATAAAGAAATACTGACAATGGATGATGCTCGATGTTATATGGGTATGGTTTCGGGATGGGGTACTGAAATTAAAAGACAAAATACTTCACATCTTTTCGATGATTTGAAGCTTGTAACCACAGGTAATTTTGATGGAGCAATGTACGATACATGCGTTAAACGATATGGGGATACCACCATAGACCTACCAAAAGAAGTATATGGACAGACAGAGAAAGCCTACAGTTTTAGCTTCCGCATTACCAAACTTTATCATTTTCAGGAAGGTCATTATAAGATGGTAAGTAATAAAAAGCATGTGTATAGGGTAATTAATAGGAAGAGCAGTTAAGACATGGGG
>CAZLPE010000224.1:0-2305 GCA_964561325.1 uncultured Flavipsychrobacter sp. | reverse complement strand
TACACCCCCACCCTATCCAACACAGCCCCTGCATAGGGCCCTTCCATAAACAGTAGATCCAGAATGCTCAGATCGGGTACAAAACCTATTCTGTCGGCAAAAAGCTGGTAGTATTGCGGCAGTGTAGCGGCTATGTTTTTGTCGCGCAGGTCGGTAATATCGGGGCCGTAATCTTTTATGTATTCTTCAGTTTCTTGTATGGTCCACTTGATGCGCAGTTGCTTACTCACCCACTGTAAGGCGCACAGATTAAAATCTACGAGGTGGGTAAACTCAGCCTCATAGAGCGGGCGCAGCGTATCTTCGTAGTGCTCAAAATACGGCGATCGTTTATACACCGACACCAGCGTGCGCCAGTGCTGTATCTGCCAGTTTTCGGCATTGTGTATCCTTACGTCCTTCATAGGCGTGCGCTGGTTTCGGCCGGCCACAAGCGGCACTGTGAGCAGAATACTATTGTTAGAACCTGCTATGCGATACCGGTTGCGAAAACTCATTTTACCAAAATGTTCTCCGCCATCCAGCAGCAGGGTATCGGCGCGGCGAGCCTGCGCCCACCAGCTAATAGCCGGAAATGTAAGAAAAGATGTAACAACCGACATAAAACAAGGATTGATAAATAGCGCTTGCCCTATACAACAAGGCAGGGCAAAAGTAGCGAAGATACCAGGCAGAATGACTACGGCCTGATAATTAACGGCGTGGTAAAAATATGATTGCTTTCGTTGCCTGCGCGGTCTTTTATATATAGCTCGTACGACATAGTATCGCCTTTTAGCAAATGCAGCGAGTCCATGCGCGGCGTAGGTTGCGGTATCGGTTCAAACACACATCTGCCCTCGAGTCCTTTCTTCGGGTCTTCAATCTCCGCGTCTATAGCCGGAAACGGGGTTTGGCTAAAGCCGCCGGCGGGGTTGCGGGTGTCGCGCCAGTATATCTGCGATACGTCGCTGTTGCCCAAATCGGCATCGCCATCTACAAGGCTAAAAACAATATAGGCAGTGTCTACATTTACCCTAATACTGTCGGGAACTAAGTCTATTAGCCCTATCTGTGGTATATTTGACAAATCATTCTTTTGGCATGCCAAAAGAAACAATGTTGCCGAAGCCAAAAGCGACCAAACCCGTACGTTCATACTACCAAAGTTAATAAAAGTGCATAACAATACGCCATTAATAAATACCGACGCCCTGCTGAATGTAAACGCTGAAGGGTTTGAAGATATTGCGTTGCAGGTATTCAGATACCAGCATGCGGGCAATGCACTATACAGGCAGTATTGCGATGCGCTGCGCATAAATGCCGCATCTGTGAAGCGGCTAACCGACATTCCGTTTCTGCCCATATCATTTTTTAAAACGCACCGTATTGTTACCGACGGCGGCTTTGCCCCCGACGCGCCGCCTATGCTTACCTTTGAGAGCAGCGGCACCACGGGCGAAACACCATCGCGCCACTATGTGATGGACGCCGCCATTTACGAAAAAAGCTTGCTGCAAGGGTTTGAGGCGTTTTATGGCGCGCCCGATAGGTATACTATTCTGGCGCTGCTCCCCTCGTATCTGGAACGTAAAAACGCATCGCTGGTGCATATGGCGCAGCAGCTAATGGCTCACAGCGGTCATGCCGACAATGGCTTTTATATAAACGAATGGACGCAACTGCATGACGCCCTCGCCCGGCTGGAGCGGCAAGGGCAGCCCACGCTGTTGCTGGGCGTAACATTTGCCCTGCTCGATTTTGCCGCCGCCTACCCTATGCCGCTGCGCCACACAATAGTTATGGAAACCGGAGGCATGAAAGGCCGCCGCAAAGAGTGGACGCGCGCAGAGGTGCACAGCTACCTGAAGCAACAATGGGCCCTACCCTGTATACATGCCGAATATGGCATGACAGAACTGTTATCGCAGGCCTATGCGCTGGCCGACGGCATTTTTACCCCCACCAACACCATGCGCGCCCTGGTGCGCGACATAAACGACCCGCTCGAAGTGCAACTTACCGGCAGCGGCCCGCTCTGCATCATAGACCTTGCCAACATACACTCCTGCTCGTTTATCGCCACCGAAGATCTGGGCATAGTAGCCCCCAACGGCACGTTTCAGGTATTGGGCCGCATGGACCATAGCGCACTGCGCGGCTGCAGCCTTATGGCAGTGTAAGGGGCAATGAAATTATTTTTCGGCAAAAACGTTGAAATACCAAGAGAATCATTACTTTTGCACTCCCTGAAACACAAATCATAACTGCCCAGGTGGCGAAATTGGTAGACGCACTGTGTTCAGGTCGCAGCGTTCGCAAG
>CAZLPE010000223.1:0-3854 GCA_964561325.1 uncultured Flavipsychrobacter sp. | reverse complement strand
GCACAAATACAAACCTGTTTATGTGTTGGAATATGCCGAATTAGGAACGCCAATTTGTATAACATCAGGGCGCGCGCCCCGGAAAGTAGCCAACTGCAATTTTCTGGCTACGCGGCAATGGTAATGCAGGGCATTTAATGCAAATAAGCTTTTCCTTATTGTGCAGAAAATGACAGCAATCAACATAGTACCATCCAAACTACGATTCGGTGAAGGCGAGCGATTTGCCAAAAGTATCGGGCAAGGCCAATGCCGACACCAATGCCAGAGCCCATACTATGCAGCCCGTAACAGCAAGACCGCCGGTAAGGCTTAGCCCGAAAAGATGCTCCAGCCCCTGATGCAGCGGAATGAGCAGCACGAGCGCGCCGCGCATAAAGTTGGTAACGGTCGCGGTTACCGTTACCCGTAGGTTGATGCCAAAATGTTCGGCGGTGGATGTTACAAAAACCGACAGGTATCCGCAGCCCAAACCCATAAGTAACGAGGTAATGTTGAGTTGCTGGCTGGCGTTGATTCTTATAAAATGGTACACGGTAGCCAGTATGCCCAGCGCCATAAACGACACCAGTATTTTTTTGCGGCTGCGCAACAACTGACTAAGTATACCGCTTAGCAGGTCGCCGCTGGTAATACCCACCTGAAACAAAATAAAGCAGGTAGATAACTTCAAACCGCTGATGCCGTGGTTTTTTGCTATCTCGGGCGATAAAGTGATGAGCAGGCCTACGCTATACCATATAGGTATACCCATAAGTATACATGCCGCATACTTTATGGCTCGCTCGGGCGATGAGAACAGCAGCAGCAGCGAGCCCCGTTTCTGTGTAGTCAGTTTGCTGTCGGCGAACATAGATGGCTCGAACGATTTGAGCCGGAGTAATAGCAAAATGCCGCCTGCAAACCCTGCCGAAAGAAACGCATATCGCCAGGGCAGAAAGTCGCCTATAAGCCCCGCCGTAACGGCGCCCAGCGCCCCGAGCGTGGCCACAAGTATGGTGCCATAGCCTCGTTTTTCTACAGTCATACTTTCAGATACCAGCGTAATGCCGGCTCCCAGTTCGCCGGCAAGCCCCACACCGGCCAGAAACCTGATAACGGCATAAGTAGAAACATCGTGTACAAATGCGTTGGCAAAATTGGCCAGCGAATACAGCAATATAGAGCCATACAAAACAGTAACCCGCCCCTTTTTATCGGCATAGATTCCGGTAATAATACCGCCCAGCATCATGCCCGCCATTTGCACAGACAGCAGCTTTTCGCCCGTAAGCGTCAGCTGGCTGCCCGATAAGCCCAGATCTTTGAGCGATGGTATGCGGTACACATTGAATAGAAACAGATCGAAAGCGTCTATAAAAAAACCGATACCTGCAACCAGAACGGTAATATTGAAGGGGGTATTATACACTTTGTGGGTTGCAGCGCTCATATGTTTGCTTTATGACAATGGCTAAAATAAGCAATCCAATCAATAATGTTATACCGCAAGGGTTTGGCTATGCAATTACCCATGCATATGCCAGAGTAACTGCCTGCGCTGAAAAATATTTCGTGCTTTATTTGGTGAACTATAAATATAGTTTTAGCTTTGAACTATAAATATAGTTTAATGAAGTCGTTGACAAGAGCAGAGGAACAAGTGATGAAGGTATTGTGGAAACTGGAAAGCGGATTGCTGATGGAGGTAGTAGACAATATGCCCGAACCGCAGCCGCATAAAAACACGGTAGCCACCATACTAAAAACGCTGGTAGACAAGGAGTTTGTGCGCATAGAGCCCATAGGGCGGATACACAGATACTATCCGCTGGTGTCTAAGCATGCCTACTCCAAGGGCTCGCTTACCAATATGGCCAAGGGGTATTTCGATGGCTCGTACAGCGGCATAGTGTCGTTTTTGGTAGATGAGCAGCAGCTTTCGGTTGCCGATTTGGAGTTACTGTTACAACAACTAAAGAAAAAATAACGCCTGGATGAGCGAGTTGATAGTATATATTTTAAAAAGCGTTGCGGTGAGCGGCATACTGTACGCATGGTATGCGCTGGCGCTACGAAACAAACGCCTGCACAAGTACAACAGGTATTTTTTACTGTTTACCTTGTTTGCAAGCCTGCAGATTCCTTTATTGCATTTCAACTGGCCGGTGGCGCCGCAGCAGTCGGCAGTTGTAGCGTCTGTACAAGCTGCGCTCCACCTCCTCGACGTGGCAGACGCCGCCTCGCCAGCGCCCGCAAGCTTTACAACTACCGGCGCTTACTGGCAGCCAACAGCGATTGGGCTGGTAGCCGCCGTGAGCCTGGTGCTGCTGAGCGCAATGCTGCTGCGTATAGGCCGTATTGTGCGCAAGGGCAGACAATACCCCGCTACCATAATGCATGGCGTAACGCTGATACATACCGACTTGCCCAACGCGCCTTTCTCGTTTATGAACCGCATATACTGGCGAAACGATATACCTACCAGCACACCGGGCGGCAGACTGATACTGCAACACGAGTTGGCCCACATACAACAAAAACACACCTATGATAAGCTTATTGGCCAGACGCTGACCTGCATTTTCTGGATGAACCCCTTCTACTGGCTGATACAAAAAGAGCTAAGTATGGTACACGAGTTTCTGGCAGATGAACAGGCCATTGTAAACAATGACGGCGATATGCAGGATACAGACTATGCAGCTGCTTTTGCGCGTATGCTGCTGCAGGCGCACCATAGGGCAGCCGCTCTTGCGCCCGAACACCAATTTTTTTCTTCACCCATAAAAAGACGATTGACCATGTTGCAAACATCTAAGACAGTGCGGGCATCGGCCCTAAGGCGTGCGGCGGCGCTACCCATAATAGCCGGCAGTATTTTTATATGTTCGTTTCACCCCCGCAACGCCGCTACGAGCGCGCCGGTGAAAAGCGAAAACAAGATATTGCTGATGATAGACGCCGGCCATGGCGGCAGCGACAAGGGCTGCCATGCGGGCGAGCTGATAGAAAAAGACCTGAGCCTGAAAGTAGCCAAACGACTGCAACAACTGGCGCCCGACTACAACATAGATGTGCGCCTGACCAGAAACGCCGACCAGACGCTAAGCCTTGAAGAGCGCGTAGCAATGACCAATAAACTACAGCCCGACGACTTTCTGTCTATACACATAGACGACCAGCCGGGCAACGAAACCGGGAACGGAACCTTTGGCATAGCTATAAACACCAAAAATGCAAAAGCCGACGACAGCAAACGGCTGGCATATGCCATATACAAACATGCCGCCCGCCCCGAATGGGAGCAAAAAAAGGCGTTTGCCGAAAAAGGCCCCCTCGTATTGCGCGCCACGGCAACAGCAGCGGCAATACTGGAACTGGGCGACATAAAAAACTACAATCAGATGCAATACATACAAGACGACGCCAAACTAACCGACCTGTGCAGCCACATACTGCAAGGCGTAGTTGAGGCGCACAGCAAATAGCAACTAACTACCTAAGCCAACCGGAAATTGCCTGAGGGCGTTTCCGGTTATTTTTTGCAGCAAATGCACCTTTAGAATCACTTCCTGTGTGCATTTGCACCGACCGCCTTTAGCGTCCCAAACATTAGCGTTATTTATGTCACTTGCACATCAAAAATCGAGCATCAGGCAAAACACCAGCCTTCACGAAATTGTAGAGATAAGTGGTTCGGACAACGGATTGTGTCTGCTACAAATAATCCCCATTAGCGCTCCTAATTCAGCACATATCAACCCATAAATAGGTTTGTATTTGCGCTGAAAATGCAATTGTTACTTTGCCGGGTAAAAGCCCGAATGGGCTTAACTATGCGTAGGGCTTGAATTGTTTTTCTGTCTGACGCT
>CAZLPE010000222.1:1966-3899 GCA_964561325.1 uncultured Flavipsychrobacter sp. | reverse complement strand
AGTATGTGGGCAGTAATTTGTAAATGGAATTTTAAAAAACGCATTATGAATGTTTCGTTAAAAATGCGCTGCCCCGCGGCTTTCTTTTTTATGTTTGTCTGTTATTGTTAAATTTATTGTTATTTAACGGAGCTATGCGACAAAACATATTATTAGCGCTATTGGCGATAAGTACACAAGTCGGTTTTGCGCAAACAAAGTCGGTAGAGAAAAAAGGTAGTAACAGCAAAAGCAAGGGACAATCTCCTACAATAGCACGTAATGCTTCAAATGCCTACACCGAGGCTATTGCGCAGTATATTGCTGCCGTTTACAAGGGCGGCGTTATTAGGCCCGATACGTTGTTCATCGGGAAAAATGTAGATATGCCCAATATTGTCCTACCCGATTCAATTGCAAATATTAAAGTACACCTGATATCAAGCGAATCTGCGCAAAGAAAACTAACTTATCGCAAATCTTTGGTCTATCTGAACGTAGTTGGCTGGCTCGAGAAAAAAACTTCTGAATTTATCGTTGTTACTTTTTTTGAGTTTAAACCTCAGCATAACTGCAAAATGTTGTTCAACAACACAGCAGATTTTCGGCAAATGGATTTGGTAAGTATAAAATGGGAGTATCCATATAGTAAGAAATAGTGTTTTGAGAAAATAGTGTGAAGCTAAATTAAGGCGGCATCGGGATTAGGAGATGCAAGATTGCTTTTTAAATACAGCTTCATTTATCTTTCAACCTTTGTTCATTTACGCATGCCGCATTTCACCCTTAATTTGGTCGGAATTCACCCCTTTTGTTACAAAAAAAGTCATCACCTTTGATGTAACAAAAACACAATCATTATGGCAAAAGTGTCTATTTACCTCAATTTTCAGTGCAAGACTGAAGAAGCTTTCAATTACTATCGTTCTGTTTTCAATACAGAATTTTCTGCTCCTTTTATGTACATCCGCGACATGCCTGCGCAGCCCGGAGCCCCTACCCTACCCGAAAACGAACTGAATGCAGTGATGCACGTTGCGCTCCCTATTTTGGCCGGTGTGGAAATAATGGGTACCGACATGCTGGAAAGTATGGGGCATAAAGTTGTAGTGGGGAACAATACTACCATCAATCTTGAGCCAGACAATAAAGAAGAAGCAGATCGTTTGTTTGGCGCACTATCTCAAGGCGGTAGCGATATGGCGCCAATGCGTCAGGAATTCTGGGGTTATTGGGGTTGTTGTCTCGATCGTTTTGGCATCAGGTGGATGTTTAATGTGCCCAATCCCCGTTAAGAGCATTCAATTTTTTTATTCGAGCGAAAAGCAATGCTTATGTATTGGCTTTTCGCTTTTTTATTTGTTGTTGGTTGTAGCGATCAGTAAGGTCTCTATGAAAGCTTGTATATCCCAAATGCCACTGTAGTTGATACTTGCAGCATCATCGGTAATTTTATGATAATCATTGTGTATGCCGGTGGTAAACGATAGACACTTAATCCCCGAGTTTGCAAACGATCTACAGTCGGTTTCGAAAACTTTGTCAGGTTCATCGTCCACAATTTTGCCATTGAAAGCGATGTGCAATGTTTTGCAACTGGACTTAATATTAGCTCTATAACTATATACTGCTAATGCACGCTCTCGAGTATCCAGACGACCAACCATGTCAAAATTCAAAACCAGACAGATTGGTTTTAATGTTTTTTTGCAGAAATCGCTGAATGCCGCCGATCCGTACAGCCCCACCTCGTGTGCCGCAAATGTTGTGAATAGATAGTTGTATTTTTTGTTTGTCCATTTATTTTGCCGAGCTACTAAGCCAAACAACAAAGCAACGCCAGACGCATTATCGTCGGCACCCGGATGAACTGCATTTTTACCAAAACTTCTTGAATATATTCCGCCTCGGCCAATGTGGTCGTAGTGGGCCCCAATCAAGATCGTACTATCTG
>CAZLPE010000222.1:0-1866 GCA_964561325.1 uncultured Flavipsychrobacter sp. | reverse complement strand
GCAGGATAATCCTGATTCAGATTTAATGTCCGTCCGTCCCACCATATTCCTTCTGCGCTATGTTTTGTATCGGCATCATTAAACATTACCCGTGACATGTTACGATCGAATGAGGCTGACTGAATAAATTGCGGAACCTGTGTCTTTTGTGCATCTAATCTGTTGCCAACAGCTATCCATGATATTTTAGCAGATGAATGACCGTTGTTAAGTTCCTTAACCGTGAAGCCTGTTTTGTCTACTGATACAATGTATACTCCATTGCATTCTCCCATTGGCGTAATCGTAACCGATGGCGCCTCGCCCAGCATTGTAGTATAAGAACTTTCAAATTCTATCTTGGTTATGCCATTATTCAATGTGCCTGTACCTTTAGCATAAACAGTAGGATTAGCAGAAGTAGCTGCATAGTTAGCAATCATTTCATCGCCTACATTTACAAGCTCTACATTTTTTCCTGATGTATAAACGTCGCCAATATTGTAGGCTGCGAAAAGTTCGCCTGCGTTAAACTGACCAACTACATTACCCTTGCTTATAGATCCTATCATGCCGTAAAATCCACCGCCAACTCCAGCATCTTCTCTCGACGGCGCATAGCCTGAGCCTGAAGCATATGAAGAGCTACCATAGACGCCATAACCTACCGACCCACTATTTTTGTAGCCTAACGAACCCCAATAAGATCCAGATTGTTCTGCGCCCATTGCGCCGCCGCAACGTGTATAGTCATTATAATTAAAACTTGCATCGCCAAAGGAATAACTGTCGCCCCAGAAACTATATCCCCCAGAAGCCCTGTTGGTAGTGTATACTCCATATCCTGTTCCATCGTTTCTGCTATCACGAGTACGGTAACCGAATAACGAACACTGTCCGTCGCCGATTGAGGTAAGTTGCATCCGGTAGCAATACATCTGGTATAAATTAGATGTTGTCGTATTTATTGCCATATCGGTGCCATTGTCTTGAATCAATGAGTTGCCTATAGCCGAACCTCCGGTTGTCCATTTTGTAACATAGTTTGTCGTGCCGCTTCCAAGGCTGGCTGCAGGCGTAGCCCATGTGCCATCGCCGCGCCAGAAAGTAGAGCTTGTTGCAGATATTCCGCTGTTCAGTTTATTTACAGGCAGGTTGCCGGTAACATCTGTTGCAAGGTTTATTGCGCTAAATGAAGGCGCTCCAGCAGCGTTACCATGTAATACAGTAGTCGTTGTACCCGTGTTATTAAAGGCTGGCGTTGTTGTAGCGGTAGTGACTCTACCTTTTGCATCTACCATCAATACCGGGATATTTGCTGCGCTGCCATAGGAGCCTGCGCTAACGCCGGAAGTTGCTAAAGTAGGACTTGGGTATGTGCCGGCGAGGTCGCCTCCCGCAGCGCCGCTTGGCGTACTTGCTGGTGTAGCCCAAGTGCCGTCGCCGCGCCAGAAAGTAGAACTTGTTGCCGACGTTCCACTGTTTAATTTATTTACTGGCAAATTGCCGGTAACATCAGTTGCCAAATTTACGGCGCTGAATGATGGCGCACCCGATGCATTACCGTGTAAAACCGTAGTGGTTGTGCCGTTGTTGTTAAACACAGGCGTATTAGCTGCGCTGGTAATTCGTCCCTTGGCGTCCACTGTTATTGTAGGCAGGTTTGCTGCATTGCCATATGAGCCTGCAGAAACACCAGATGCGGCAAGGGCGGGACTTGGGTATGTGCCTGTCAAATCGCCGCCTGCACTACCACCCGGCACATTAGATGGAGTTGCCCAAGTGTTATCGCCTCTTAAAAACGTAGTTGATGATGCGGAGCCGGTTGCGCTATGGTCGGCTATAACCACACTACCGGTAAGGTTCAATTTTGAGTAAGCTATTGCG
>CAZLPE010000221.1:0-3911 GCA_964561325.1 uncultured Flavipsychrobacter sp. | reverse complement strand
GATTCGAACCAAGACAAACAGAGTCAGAGTCTGTTGTGCTACCGTTACACAATCGAACTGTTTTGTTTCGGTGTGCAAAGTTAGGTGTTTTTTTAGAAAACGCCAAAAAGTTGGTGGCAAGCCTCCCGGGTGCCATAACCAGTTAATCTGTTTTTAGGATCGTATGTGTTTATTTCAACAGCTATTAACAACGAATTAAGATAATTTTGTCGGTAAAAAGATCTGTATCATTATATTTGCGTTATTAAAATTGCTGATAGGTTTATTTGTTTATTAGAATAGCCTTGCTATTTCGTAATATAGCGATTCGATTTTATGCAACGCCGTAGACGAAGTTTATTGGTGAATATAAGCTAATGCAATTGAAACGTAATACGGGAAAATACCGGTATGTAGCGCCAATTCCGGTGATTATTTTTGTTGGGTTATAAGTATTCAATGCGTTTCCCCTATCGCTACTTTTCAAAATTTGTTGGTGGCATTATAGCGGCAATATTATTCCTATCCTATATCCATGCGCATCTTGTTTGTCGTGCTCATGTATTATTGTGTCTTTTGCCCGATGTGGGGCGCTTTGTAGTAAAAGTATGTATGTGTGTATTTGTCATGGCTTTTTTGTGAGTTATGCATTACAGATGTAGGAATGAGTTTAAAGCCATTTGAAAACAAAAACAATAGAAGATGAGTTTAACAATAGGTGAAAAAGGCAAGAATATCGACAAAGGATATTTTGGTAGCTTAGGGGAATTGCACAATAAGATTGACGAGATGGCGCTATACTTCGAGTTGTTGCCATCGGTAACAATCATTCATAGTTTGCACGATGGCGGCTCGGTAGTGTACATGTGTTCTCGCGGAACTAACTTATTGGGCTGTACGCTGCAGCAGTTGCGCGAAATGGGTACAGATTATCACAAGCGCTATTTTAATATAGAGGAGTCGAATGAATATGTGCCCAAGATACTCGGTTTGCTCGAACGAAATAATACGGAGGAGATGGTGAGTTTTTTTCAGCAGGTGCGCATAGGAGGGCTGGCTGACTGGAGTTTGTGGCTAAGCTCTACCAAAATATTTATGCGCACAAACGAGGGGCAACCTATTGCTACGATAACAACCTCTATTCCGGTAGATCCTCAACATAATTTTTCCAACAAAGTTTCTCGATTAATAGACGAGAACAATTTTTTGAGGCGCAATAAAAAAGCATTTGCATCGCTCACAAACAGGGAGCGCGAGATACTGCGACTAATGGTTTGGGACAAGACAAGCGCCGAAATAGCCGAACAATTGTTTGTTTCTGAAGACACCATCAAGACACATCGCAGAAACATAAAAAAGAAAATAAATGCATCGACCTACTACGATGTCGTAAAATTTGCCCAATCGTTTAATATGCTGTAGAAAAAATACCCACAAGTGGGTATTTTTTTAGGGTGTTTGGTGTGTTATAATTGCGGGAATTATTGTTGTAATTTATTGATAATACTTCCCGAAGGGTTTAGTGTTGTGTAATGCATTTGGCATTGTCATAATTGCTATTGATTGGAATAAATATTTTAATTCTTATGAGCAGATCTGCGAAATGCTATTTTTTTGTTTGTACAGCCATTTTATTCAGCGCTGGTACTATTGTTGCGCAAAGCAAACTGGGTATAGCTTGCGGCAGTTTGTTACTTAAGCGAATACTACCAAAAGTATACGCTAATGCGACTGTCTCGAAAAAAGAGGAATGGATAAAAAACGGCGTTATTGTAACGTCGAAGGGAGCAAATGCAAAAAACGTGGGTTTCACTCAAGTTGATAGCAGGAAAATTTCACAGATTAAAGAGGGCGCTAAAAACCTTTGTTTTGTAGAAAACAAAGGTCAATGTAGGGATCAGTACGGCGTAAAGCGAAGCGACATTCAATTTGCTTTGTCTGCCGAAAAGGGGCTAAATGTATTCGTTGGCGTCGGACAACTGCACTATCAATTTTATAAATCGCTGGATACTAATAACGATAACCATGATGCAAATGAGCCAAGTGGTCTGCGATATGACGTAGGAGATAAGAATAGATATGAAATGTATCGTCTCGATGTCGAGTTAGTAGGAGCTAACAAACACGCAACGGTGGTTTGCGATAATAAAAATAGTTACTCAGAAAACTACATAACATCTTATATACTGCAAGGTGGAGCAAGCGCAGCTTCATTTGGAAAGGTGGTTTATAAAAACATCTATCCAGAGATCGACTGGGTGTTATATGCAAAAGGAGGAAGATTGAAGCACGAATTTGTGGTACGCAAAGGCGGTAGAGTGAGCGACATAAAAATCCGGTATTCAGGAGCCTGCAATCTTTCGACAAACAAGGATGGCGCTTTAATAGCTCAAACGCCAATGGGTACAATTACGGAAATAGCTCCATATAGCTACCAGAGTAATGGTAAGCAAATAGCAAGTAAATACGTTCTCGATGGAAATACGCTTCGATACAATATAGACCGTTATGATGGAGAGCTTATCATAGACCCCAATCTTGTATGGGCAACTTATTATGGAGGTGTGGGAACTGATGACTGTAATTCCATTTCTGTTGATGCAACAGGCAATGTTTATTTAGCGGGAAGTACCACCACTGTTTCTGGGATAGTAACTACCGGCGCTTTTCAAACTACCTACGCTGGAGGCGATGACGATGCATTGCTTGTGAAGTTTGATAGTAGTGGCAATAGATTGTGGGCTACCTATTATGGCGGCTCGGCTGATGAGAAAAGTTATGCTACTGCCGTAGATGCACTTGGAAATATTTATTGGGGTGGATTTACTTTGAGCGCAACCGGGCTCGCTACAACGGGAGCTTATCAGACAGCTTCCGCAGGCGGACTGGATCAGTTTTTGGTGAAATTTGACGCTAATGGGAATCGCTTGTGGTCAACATTTTATGGTGGGCCCGGTTACGACTATGGTAGCTATAATATTGCGATAGATGCCAGTAATAACGTTTACGTGGCGGGCTTCACAGAAAGTACTTCTGGTATTGCTACGGCTGGCGCGCATCAAACGAGTTTTGCGGGGGGCGTTTTCGATAATTATGTTTTTAAATTTAGCAGCACGGGAGCCAGAATATGGTCAACCTACTATGGCGGTAGTGGACAGGAGGAGAATGCAAGAGTAGCGGTAGATCCGTCTGGTAATGTTTATTTAGGTGGTCTTACTTTTAGTGCATCCGGTATTGCAACCTCTGGAAGTCATCAAACAACCCTTGCAGGTTCGCACGATGCATTTTTAGCCAAGTTTAGCAGTACGGGTGTCAGGCAATGGGGGACCTATTATGGCGGTTCGGGCAACGACTATCTGTATGGATTAACGGCAGATCAAAGTGGAAACATAACAATTGCAGGCTCTACAACCAGCTCTTCGGGTATAGCCAGTTCGGGAGCCCAGCAACCAGCTATAGGCGGAGCTACTGACGGATATATAGCAAAATTCAATGCACTCGGCGTTCGTCAATGGGGCACCTATTATGGCGGAACGGGAAATGACTATATAATTGGACTGGCAACAGATGCAAACGACAATGTTTTTGTAACAGGACAGACGTTTAGCGCTACGGGTATTGCCACTTCGGGAGTTTATCAAACAACGCTCAATGGCGCTTCTGATGCTCTGGTTGCCAAATTTAACGGCTCGGGATTTCGCCAGTGGTCAACGTATTATGGTGGACCAGGTACTGATAATGCAAATTGCGTGAAAGTGGCGAGTAATGGAAATATATACATAGCAGGTTCTACATCAAGTTCGTCAGGAATAGCCACAAGCGGCGCTTTTCAATCTACTTACGCGGGTAACACTGATTTCTTTTACGCAATTTTTCGAGCCGAGAAACCTATTGTTACTGCACTATCCAATTCCATAGCCAGCCCCGGTACG
>CAZLPE010000220.1:0-3915 GCA_964561325.1 uncultured Flavipsychrobacter sp. | reverse complement strand
TATACCGAGTCGGCTCCTTCTACATACTTTATACGTTTCAGATCCGGTTGGTTTCTGAACAGGTCGGTATAACCCAGCGTCCAACTGTATTTTCTTGTGTCTTTGTTGTTTTTGTGGCTACCTGTAAGTTGGGTTGCATATGTGGCGCGGCTCTCGTAGCCCATTGCGTAGGCGCGTTCAATTGGCTGCGTGATATTTGTTGAGTCTGGAACTGTGTTTCTTACAGTTAATGATGAAGTGCCGATCTGGTTATAAAGGTTCTTAAATTCTATCTTAGTATTGCCGATTGCAACGCCAATGTTATCCATTAATCCCGCAGATACATTGTTTGTTGATTTTTGATCGTTATAGTTATAATCTCTTGCGCTGTCTATCCAGTCCTGACGATGGCTGATTATGTTGGTCAATGTGTTGGAATAAGCAAGGCCAAGTGTATTACCTATTTTTATGTTTTTCAGTTTCCAAACATTAGAAAGCGCCAGCGAGAAACGAGCGTCGGGGCTTGCTGTTTTGTTTTTTACCGCCCAGTCGTTGCTGAACGCTTTAGACCAGGATCCTATATTTGCCTTATAGTTTGGGTCTGTATTTACGATTTTTGCCGGTATTGACGATGGTAAACTTCTGCCTCCATCATCATAACCAAATTTGTCGGTGGGCGATGGCGCGTTATAGTTAAAGTTTGTACCGGTCGAGAATTCGCGGCTCGAAGTAGAAAGGCTTACGGTAAGTTGATTTTTGTCGGCAAGCGACGTTGTATATACTTTTACCATGCCGCCTGCAAAATCGCCGGGTAGTTCCGGCGATGGTGTTTTAAATACCAATACGCGGTCTATAAGGCCCGCAGGGATAATGTCGAAAGAGAATGCTTTTTTATCTGCCTCGCTGCTGGGCGTGCTTGCCTCATTTAGCCATACGCTGTTGTAGCGTTCGGGCAGACCGCGCACTACTATAAAGCGATCGTCTTGCACCGTTACACCCGGTAT
Source organism: uncultured Flavipsychrobacter sp. (assembly GCA_964561325.1). Lineage (GTDB taxonomy): Bacteria > Bacteroidota > Bacteroidia > Chitinophagales > Chitinophagaceae > Nemorincola. Next base: position 2,932 of record CAZLPE010000220.1, on the reverse strand, counting down.
ACGTTTTACCACATCAGCCGCGTTCCTGTCTAGCGACTTAGAAATCTGCGATGCGCTTGTGCCGCTTACTATTGTAGCGCTGGTTTTTATTTCGTTTATTACTGAGTTTTCGGTGTTGGTTACTTTTCCCGATTTTACTACATGGTCTTTTAGTTCATTGTTTTCTGGTATCAGTTTCATGTCTATTACCAGTTCCTCGTTGCCGGTTATGGTAATGCTTTGTTTGTAGGTGGTGTAGGTAGCATACTGAAACACCAGTTCGTATGTGCCCTTTGTAATTCCATTAAGTTCATATTTGCCGTCAATGTCGGAAACAGTACCCGTGCTTGTCCCGGTAAGCGCTACTACTACACCGGTGAGCGGAGTATTGTTTTTAGAATCGGTTACACTGCCTTTTATACTCCCGGCAAGTGCGTTTAAAGATAAAATGGCTAATAAAATTGTTGTTAAAAACTTGTGCATGTTTTTTTTGTTGCAAAAGTAGAATTGCAATGTGGCGACATTGTTACGGCTACATTATCAAAATGTGAACCCAAAATGAACTTAGTGTTAACACGCTTTAAATAATTATTAGCAGAGTTCCGGCGGTGATTTTTGTATTTTTGCCCGATATGCCCAATCTGTATATTATTTCAGGATGTAATGGCGCTGGTAAAACCACTGCCAGTTTCACTATTTTACCCGAAATACTGGACTGTAAGCAGTTTGTAAATGCAGATAACATAGCATATGGGTTGTCGCCTTTTAATGTGGAGAGCGTTGCAATAGAAGCCGGCAAAATAATGCTGCAACGTATAGAAGAGTTGTTGGCGCTGGGCGACGATTTTGCTATAGAAACTACGCTTGCCACACGCAGCTATGTGTCGCTGGTTCGCAGAGCAAAAGCAATGGGGTACAAAGTGTCGCTAATATATATATGGCTTAATAGTCCCGAACTGGCGCTGTATAGGGTGGCCGAACGCGTAAAGCACGGAGGACATAACATACCTATAGAGGTGGTAAAAAGGCGCTATTACAGAGGTATAAAAAACTTCTTTAAGCTATTTATGCCTATTTGCGATTTCTGGACTATAGCCGATAATTCGCTGGGTACATTGTCTCCGGTAGCTCACAAAGAAGAATTTGAAAATGTGATAACAAATACAGACCTTTGGAACATAATTCAGCAGCAACAGTATGGGTCTTAACAACGACAACATAGAATTGTACCGTAAGATTGAAACGGGATTTAAGCTTACTGTGCGTAAGCTATATGAACAAAAAGCTGCCAACAACGAAACCGTTGTTATTTGCGTAAACGGCGAAATAAAGCATGTATCTGCAAAAGAATTGCTTTTGGCCTACGAAAAGCGCTAAAACTACATATAATATTAGCCTAACTCCTGCATAAAAAATGATTGTCTATTGGGGCAATCAATGCTTATTTCTACCTGTATTTCCGCCCTGAGCCAGTTTTCGTAGCAGCGCTTCTTGCTGTATTAACTGGTACCTGTACAGATTGGATGCTTCGAGATCCTTTACAATACCTTCAATCTCTTTGTCTTTATCTTCGGGGTCGTATGGCTTGCGCAAATTGTTGTTAAAAAATACGCCCAGCGATTGCCACATTAACGCAGATACTCCGCCTTTCAGCTCTCTGATAATACTATAACAGTTTTGGCCAGTTTGGCGGTCAATCAGCTTAATAAGTATATGACCCTGATCTATCGTCATATTCTTGAGCGATTCTTTAAACACATTATCTAGTTGCTTATCTATTGTTTTTAGGTATGTTTTACGGTCGCGCCTTGCGTCCATAGTCTCGAGCGTACTGTGCACATCTTTCAGTATATAAGAGGCGGTTAGCGCGTAGGGGTACACTGCATATATATCGCGTCTCAATCTGTTGCGTTTGTTTCGGTCGGCGTCGTTCATAAACATGCCGGGTATATTTATCTCCGGCAAAAACACCATGGGGTATTCTTGGCCATGTTCGGTAACAACGCCCAGGCGTATGGTATCATTCACTGAATGTTGTGCACAGGCTACATTACTTGCCATTAGCAACACTCCAACAACCGTTAACAATAGCCCTCTGTTCATACCTTACGTAAATTTCCGACATTTTATTTGAATAATACGTGCGGCCATCAATGAAAATTGCTTTTCAAAAATGTTAATTTTTACTATTGAGCTGATCAAGGCATTATAATTGCCCGAAGCTAATGTATAACTTTGTGGCAGTATCTATGAAAAAAGTATTAACCGCTGTTTTGATTTCTTTAGTTGGGTTGGGCGCATGCAGTAAAGCTCCAGAACCTAAACCGCTGACCAAGGAGCAGATTAAGAAAGCGATAGATTCTATTACGCAGATTCGCCTTCAGGAAGCTTCGGCAATGGCTGCGCGCGACCTTGATTATCGTATGAGAATTGAAGTGAAGGTAAAAGCAGATTCTATACTTAATGCCCGCAACAAACAGGTTCGCCCGGATACCGCCACGAAAAATGCGAAGCAGCCGCCACAGCCCCAACGTCCCTAACCATGCACATCGCGGACCAAAACGGACCGGTATTGTATTTTGACGGTGTTTGCAACCTTTGCAACAACGTAGTGAAGTGGGTGATAAAACACGACAAGAAAAAAATATTTCGTTTTGCCACATTGCAGTCGGCAACGGGTGAAAGGTTGATGCAAGAGGCAGGTATTAAACTAGCCAACAGCGTGTTGGTTGTGTGCAATGGCCGTATATACAGCAAATCAACGGCAGCGCTACAGGTAGTAAAGCATGTGGGCGGTATCTATTCATTACTATACATACTTGTTATTATTCCCCGTTTCTTGCGCGATAGGGTTTATACTGTCATTGCCAGAAACCGATACAAATGGTTTGGGCAACAGAAAAGCTGCATGAAACCAACACCAGAGTTGAAGGCGCGATTTTTGGATTGAGGG
>CAZLPE010000219.1:0-3933 GCA_964561325.1 uncultured Flavipsychrobacter sp. | reverse complement strand
CTATTACTGTTTCTGCTGGCGTTGTTGGCAAAATCGCCGCTGATAGCGCTTGTTCTGGTGTCGGTGCATTTTGCCTGGTTAAATAGGCAGGTATTAGCCCGGTACTGGCTACGTATTGCCGCTACATTTTTGGGTATAACGGCAACAGCTATGTCAATACCATTTTTCAGGCAGCGCATGGCCGAAATGTTGCCCGGCAATACGCCCGAACAAGTTACGGACAACTCGATCTCGGTACGTAAATTAATTTGGCATATAGACACCGAGCTCATAAGGCGCAACTGGCTAACCGGTATTGGTCCTGGCAGAACGCTTGACCAGCTAAAACAAAAGTATTTTTTCTACTCGCTTGCTCACCAAAATTTTGTTGGCTACTACGACCCGCACAATCAGTATTTCTTCGAGTGGATATCATTTGGCATTGCGGGTCCTATCGCTTTAATCGGCGTACTGGTATATCAATACTGGCGGGCTATAAAATCAGCTAACTACCTGTATACCTATCTGCTTGTTTTTGTGAGCATTACCATGCTTACCGAAAGTCTGCTATTACGTCAGGGAGGCGTTTTGTTTTACAGCATATTCACCGCCCTTTTGTTTTTCTACCGTCCAAGCGACGTTACAAAAATGTCGAAAAAGAATTAACTCATCGACGAAATAATGCCTATCTCAGGCTATCTTCATGCCTGCTTATATAAAAATCATCTATAGTGCATTAAACCTTATAATCATTCTCCGCTCTAAACAAAAACCATAAACTTTATGTCAAAAATTACACTGTTCATTGCATCTATTTGCTGCTCTATTTCATCTCTTGCCCAAGCGCCAGCTATTGACTGGCAAAAATCACTTGGCGGGTCGCTGAATGAATTTGGCTGCGACATTTCGCAAACTACCGATGGCGGATACATAGTGGTAGGTAACAGCAACTCCAACGATCATGATGTCTCCGGCTTCCATGGCGGTGTAAATGGCGACCTATGGGTGGTCAAACTAAATAATGCAGGTAGTATTGTGTGGCAAAAATCGCTGGGGGGCAGTGGCGACGACTATGGCAACAATGTATTGCAAACACCCGACGGCGGATATATTATTGTAGGCTGGACTACATCTGTGGACGGGGATGTGGCAGGGTCGCATGGAGCAGATATGTGGGTTTTAAAACTAAGCGCTGCCGGCGATCTGATTTGGCAAAAACCATTGGGCGGATCGCACAGTGAAATGGGCTATTGTATACGGAAAACATTTGATGGAAACTATATTATTGCAGGCGCTACCTCATCTGATGATGGCGATGTAGCCACAAACCATGGTAGCTACGACTTCTGGCTGGTGAAACTATCGCCAGCAGGCGATTTAATCTGGGAAAAAACCTATGGCGGCACGGGTAGCGACTACGGAATGGCAGTAGAACAAACCAGTGACGGGGGGTATATAATAACCGGCATGACCGGCTCTAACAATGGCGATGTGAGCGGAAGTCATAGCGTTGGCTTTTATTCGGATGTATGGGTTATAAAAGTGAACAGCGTAGGCGCTATGGAATGGCAAAAGTGCTATGGAGGCACGCTCGATGAGCGCGCACTGAATATAAAACAAACGCCTGATGGTGGATATATTTTTGCGGCATGGAGCACATCTCCAAACGGAGACATTACCGACCACCACACCGGCACGCAGTACGATAACGACTACTGGGTGGTAAAAATAAATGCTACAGGTAGTATAGAATGGCAAAAATCAATTGGCGGCGCCGCCAATGACAGGCCCAGTCGTTTATTAATAGCTCCCGATGGCGGATACATTGTAGCCGGTTCAACAAACTCTACAGACGGCGACGTAACATGGACACACGGCTTTAGCAATTACGATTATTGGTTGGTGAAATTGCATAGCGATGGTTCGTTAGCTTGGCAAAAAACCATGGGCGGCAACGAAAACGACGCGGCAGCATCAGTTTGTGCAACTTCTGACGGCGGATATGCCTTGATCGGTTTTGGCGGATCTGTGAGCGGCGACATAACTAACTGGTACGGACAAGGCGACTACTGGGTAGTAAAGGTGATGGCCGAAAATGCTGTTGAAAATACCAATTTTCAAACTTCATTCGACTTCTACCCCAATCCGACTCACGGCGCCATTACTATATCCGGAGGGTTAAAATCCAATCTTACGGCAACTAACTCAATTGGCCAAACAATTAAAACCGCCCAAAACAGCAATCAAATATCAATAGCAGAATACCCGGCAGGGTTGTATTTTATAACAGCTACTGACGATTATGGGAGATTTGTGAAAACTACAGGGATTATGAAAGAGTAGCTTGAGCAAACACATATTTAATATAACACGGCTCAATGTTTGTTATCCATAGTTGCTTTACTAAAGCGCTTATCCTTTTTTATCACAATGCCGGACATCTTTTTTGCCCTGCATTGTGCATTTATACATCCATTAATCGCAGATAATTCCGATCAACTAATTCTATAGAAATTACAGCGTTGTAACCGATATTATTGGTTGCAACAATCTGCCATTTGAACAGATAACATGAATTTCTTTGTTGCTCTGGAAAAGCTTCGGGCCATTGTAAATGGCCAATGTAGTAGCCCATACTTGTACTTCATAAAAATGACTAATGCCGCTAAACGGCATTAGTCACTACCTGGATATTTGTGTTTTATGGCCTTTTGTTTTATTTTTTTACTTTTGCATATAGTCGCAGGGGCAGATTTGTTCCCCTGCCTTTGTGAAATCACTACGATACAATCAATTATGAATTATATTCTTTTCGACGATATCAATCGAAACAACCTACTTCCCTTCACACATACGCGGGCTGTAGTAGATATTCGTTGCGGAATTATGACAATGCGCGAACGCTGGGAGCATGTGTTGGAGATAAAGAACACTTTGACGCTGACACAGCAGTATATACAACCCACATATCCTGCCAATTGGGGTATTAACGATTGCTACATAAATGGCGGCATATTTGCTACTACCGAACTGGCAAATGCTATACAGACGCTTGCAAAAAACCATAGACTGGTAAAAGATGGCTTACTGATAGCTATGCATATAGAAAGGCCTGTTGCCACATATGAAGAGCTGGCCAATTTAAGAGATGGATATGAAGCTATAGAATATGGTGGTGTGGTAAATTCTATCAAAAACGTATGGGACATATTTGCTCAAAACGACAGAGCTGTGCGCAATGATTTTGCACTTATAACAGCAGGGCGTACCAGTGCGCCAATACCAGAGGGTATAACGGTAACGGGCGCTAATCAACTATTTATAGAGCCGGGAGCAAATATTTATGCAGGCTGCGTAATAAACGCGGCTAATGGCCCGGTGTATATAGGCAAAATGGCGCAGGTACTTGAGGGATGCCTAATGCGCGGACCAATTGCGATAGGCGAAGGTGCAGTGGTGAAAATGGGCGCGAAAATATATGGAGCAACTACCATTGGGCCGGGCTGCAAAGTAGGTGGGGAAATGAACAATGTTGTGTTTTTTGCCAACAGCAATAAAAGCCATGATGGCTATCTGGGCAACGCAGTAATTGGAGAATGGTGCAATCTGGGCGCAGATACTAACTGCTCTAACCTGAAAAATAATTACGATGAAGTGAAGATCTGGGACGAAGCCAACAGAAAATCTATAAAAACCGGATTGACCTTTTGCGGATTGCTTATGGGCGATCATTCTAAATGCGGTATAAACACTATGTTCAACACAGGTACGGTTGTTGGCGTATCGTGCAATATTTTCGGCGGTGGATTTCCTGAAAAATTTGTTCCCTCATTTTCTTGGGGAGGGTCGGACGTTATGACGACTTACGATTTTAACCGAGCAATGGAAACTGCAGACAGGATGATGAGCAGACGAGGCGCTAAGCTAAGCGAAGCCGAACTGAACATGTTTAGG
>CAZLPE010000218.1:0-3960 GCA_964561325.1 uncultured Flavipsychrobacter sp. | reverse complement strand
CTGTAATAGGTCCGGGGGTTCGAATCCCTCTCTCTCCGCAGAAAAATGAAACCCGTGCTTGTTGCGGGTTTTTTCGTTCGAAAAACTAATTTGGGGCATGCTGTATTTTTCGATAAGTGAAACGTTTATAAAATCAGTACTGCGCACGCTTGGATCAGCTTTTTATGTTATCTCCGTAGGCAAGCAAAGTAGAAAATCTTCTGTTATTTGCTCTCATGAATGACAGTATTATATCGCTCACACAAACTTCGGTGGGACAGTGGCAGGCAAAATACAACGGCAATTACGGCATTTATAATATTAAAATCCAACTTGCTGGCGAAAGGCTTATCGGTTATTCCTGCTCTTGTCCAAGCGATTACTCTCCTTGCAAGGACATTGGCTATGTCATGGAATCAATCCAGGAGCAGGCTCCAATAACGGGAGCCGAAACCGCAGATAACTCAGCTACAATCGAAGAATTATTGGAGAAAATACCTCATAAAGAGCTGAAGGATTTCATTTCCAGATACGCAAAATACAACACAGGTTTCCTTGAAAAAATGCGGCTTGAGTTTCTCGGCAAGCTACCAAATGCCAAGGCTGACGATTATAACCTAATACTGCGAAAAGCTTTGAGAAAGGTGCGTTTTGATTACGACGACCTTTACGAATATTCCGAAGATTACCTTGAGATTGATGTATTGGATGAGTGTCTACACAAGGCCGAAAACTTGGTATCGCAAGCCAGTTATGATGAAGCTATCGCTATGCTGAAGGCCATTGTCAGCGAGTATGCTGTATGGGCGGAAACGATAGAAAACGATATACTTGAACGAATGGTCTACCGCTACACGGTACAGCCTTTCGACCTACTCACCACAATAGCGCTATCTGATACGGGAAGAGCGCATGAACTTTTTGAGTACGCATTAAGCGAAGTGAAAAATCCTATTTATCGCGAAGCCAATATGGATGATGGTTTTCACAACATGCTGATGAATGTGGCGCAGACTCCAGGTCAAACGCAACAGTTTCTTGATGCGCAGGAGGAGCTGTTGCGCAGCGTGCTGGACAAATCATCACACGCGGCCGAACATATACTGAACCGAATAATTGCAATTTACCGGAAAAATAACAAACGTGAAAAAGTTGCTGCAATTATAGAGGATAATCTCCAGATCAATAGTTACTGCAAGCTGTATGTAGAACAAAAAATTGCCGCCGGAGATTTTGCCGCCGCAAAAAAACAAATAGCTGATTTACTGTCAAAAAAGGAGAATATCAGCTACTATGATAAGCGTGAGTGGAACAAAATGCTGCTGACGATAGCAATAAAAGAAAACGATGTGCCCACAATACGCATGCTGGCTTTTTCTTTCATTTCAGATAGTTTCAATGCTGAATACTACCGTTTATTCAAATCCACTTTCCCAGACACAGAGTGGCCATTACAGCTAAATATGATACTCAATTCCTATGGTAAGGCCAGGCAATATTTCAGCGAGTCAAAAGCTAATGTTCTTGTAGAAGAAAATGATGCAAAACAGTTAATGGATTACGTGGAAAAATATCTTTCTCCCGACCGGCTGGAGAAATACTATACCTATTTTAAAAAGGAACATCCCAATGAGACGCTCAACCTGTTTCTTAAGGCTGTAAACGTGTATGCTGAGTCTAACACGGGCAGAAGCCACTATGAGTATATTGTAACGCTATTAGCGAGAATGAAATCCATTGCCGGCGGTAAGGAGATGGTGAATGAAATGGTGGCTCAGTACAAACAAAAATATAAAAACAGGCGCGCAATGATGGAAATACTGAATAGATCGAAGATCTGATTTTTTATCAACAGCAGTTATTTATCTATTCCCAATTGTGTTTGCGCAATGCGTACCATGGCGCCAAAGCCTTGGGTATATTGTCCTGGCGATATAAATCCTGTTGTTTGACATTAAGCGTTATAACAACAAGATATGGAGTGAAAATTTTACTATGTTAGGTTGAGTTGGTCTACAGACTTGACGCTAAAAAATATGTAGTAAAACTGAAAAAATCCTTTTGAAGTTCGTTGTGTTTATATAATTTTGACCTCGGAGAGATGGCAGAGCGGTCGATTGCGGCAGTCTTGAAAACTGTTGACTGTAATAGGTCCGGGGGTTCGAATCCCTCTCTCTCCGCCTTCGCCCGCCGAAGCGGGCTACGGCGGACAAAGTCCGCCACAGATCCGCAAAGGTGGGTTGCCTAGAAAATAGTGAAATGTCCAACAGATTTTATACTTTGTTGGACATTTTTTTTATGTGGTACTATGTTTACATACTCGAGCTAAATAATGGTAAGCGCTACGTAGGCTGTACTGTGAATATCAAAGAAAGATATGCCCGGCACACCAAGGGCAATGTACCTGCAACTAAACCTCATTTACCTTGTAAACTAATATGGTGTTGTTCGTTTCGTGACCGATATAAAGCTTATGAATTTGAACGCTATCTTAAATCAGGTTCCGGCAGAGCGTTTGCTTCAAAGCGCTTGATATAGAACTTCATAACCGCCATTACATCCTCCATAAAAAAGTTCGAAAGTTGCCTGCCAGCATTGTTCAGTTTGGCCTATTATTGAAATTTATCCAGAACGGCTGTACCCAATTTTATGTAATCAGTGATTTGTCCTTCCAGGTTCAGCATTTTTGCAATGCTGCCATAAATATCAGCCGCTTTTTTGCCCGAGTTGCGTAGTTGTTGTATCGATGTGTCGCCAACCGATTTTGATAGCTTTATTCCGGAGGTATTAGTTATAAGTGGGTGATGATAAAAGGTAATGTCGCTAAACCTATGGTCATCTAAGCAGTTGGACAGATAATGCTGCGCTACCGTAGATGGCCAAAGATCCATACCCCTTACTACAAGGTCTACGCCATAATGCAGGTCGTCTATTACAGACGCCAACTGATAGGCCGGCATGCCATCTTTTTTTCTGACAATAAAGGAGTGCATTTCTTCTGGCAAATTTACCTCAATCGCGCCGCTGATGGTTTTAATAGACTGTACGGTTAAATTGTCTGTACGCAGCCTCCAACTGGCGTTAGGGGTGTCATATGGCAAATGCAACCGGCTACAGCGGCCGGTATACAGACCGCCGTTGACTGCCGCAAGCTGCGCCCGCGTGCAGGTGCAGGCAAACACTTTATTTGCGGAGCAGAGTTGTTGCAACGCTGCGTTATAAAGGGGTAGACGGTGGCGCTGCGAGTAGGCTGCCTTAAACTCTGCGATATCGCGCGGCCCTTCCTGCCAGGGTATTTCAAGGAAGTTGAGCGTGTCGAAAATGTCTTGTACGTACGCGTCTGTAATGCGCTCTTTGTCCAGATCATCAATCCTCAGTAGGGTAGTAGCGCCTGAAGTATGTGCGAGGGTAGCAGTAATAGCAAACGACAACACATTGCCCAAGTGCAGATATCCGCTTGGCGTAGGCGCTATACGTACTTTATTAAAATTTCCGATGTAGGTTTTCACTGCAAGAAGACTATATCCAAACAAAAATCAACAATTTTATTTGAATTTTTATCTGCGAAATGGTTGTTTTTTAATCTTTTCTACCTACATTTGCACCCTGATTACTAAGGATTGGTAGTTCAGTCGGTTAGAATGCCGCCCTGTCACGGCGGAGGTCGCGGGTTCGAGTCCCGTCCAGTCCGCAAAAAGCCCCGATTTTCGGGGCTTTTTGATTTATATTATTTTTTGAAATTCTGATTAGAATGCCGCTCTCACGGCGGAGGTCGCGGGTTCGAGTCCCCAGTCCGCAAAAAGCCCCGAAAATCGGGGCTTTTTGATTTATATTACTTTTAGTAATTCTGGTTAGAATGCCGCCCTCTCGGTGGAGGTTGCGGGTTCGCGTACTTAGTCCGCATAGACCTGCTACCAAAGAGAGTCTTTTGTATTTAAACCTGTGAGATGGCGGAGTTTGTGGCCATTTTTAGTTTCGATT
>CAZLPE010000217.1:0-3963 GCA_964561325.1 uncultured Flavipsychrobacter sp. | reverse complement strand
CAGCTCCAGCCGGCGGCGGAATGCCAGGCGGCATGGGCGGTATGGATTATTAATAACCAATGCCTTTTTGATACAAAAAATCCCCGGAAGCTGTCTTCCGGGGATTTTTACGTAATGTCGATTACCTGTTAGGGTTTGTTCCAGTCGATAGCTGTAGCTGCGTACAGCGTATCGATACGAGTTGCAATGGTGTTTAGGGTGTTTTTTATATTGTCAGTGGTGAGTATGTCCAGCGTAGGTTGTATAGTGTAGCCAGCTATAGCACAACGTGCGGCAAGTGCAAACGGCGCCGATGGTAAAATCCGTTCTGCAAGTTCACGAATGGGGTAGGATGCAGCTTCCGGCGCATTTATTTTAATGCAAGTACACAGATGGTCTATCAATTCTGTCGTTTTTCTGTACACTTCTTCTCTTGCTTCCACTAATATTCTGTCATTCAGTCGGTACATCACTATTGTTACCCATGCCCTCAAATAATTAAAACCTGTTGAGCGCCAGTTTGCCGCAAGATTATTGTAATCTATATTGTAAGTCACTGTTTTGGGGGCTCGTGGCACAATTTCGCCATTGGGTAACACTTGCAGCAGGGTAGCATCGTGTGGGTCGGTAGGGTCAAGCATCAGGTTGTATTCTGGCATTTGCCATGGCGTTTCACCTGCTTGCAGCTTCGGGCTATTTTTAGCTAACGGAAAATAAATATGTTTCGCGCCTCCGCGGTTAGTTACCGCAGTTACCAGTCGGTAATTTCTGTAGTCAAATTCCAGCCATGGGTAAGGGTTGCTTCCCGTCTCTTGCAAAATTGGGAAGCCGGTTAGTTTTTCTATTTCTTTAAGCGCTTTTTCGCTCAGCGGTTCGGCCTTATTTTTTGGTCTAAAGTGTTCTACGTCCAGAGCGTAATTGTCGCCCTGAGGCAGTTCGCTGTACCAGCATTTAGGCGTTCGGTGTATTTGGGCAAAACGGGGTTGTTCTGCCAGAAAGGGTTTTAGTTGTCCCCAACTATTTGCAGGTTTATGAGTTAGTTGTCTCCATGCTGCCAAGTCGGTATTATTGTCCAGATCTGTGCGGGGGTAGGGTATGTATACCATTCGCTTTAAATTGGTTTAAATATGTCGTCAAGTATAGCGTTTACTTTTTGGTTTAGGTTCTCTGGCGACAAGTTCATTAATTTCATTTCGGCAGCATCCTCTTGTTGCATGCGTTGCTTCACTATTGTAGTAATTGGGTCTTCAGATACTATTTTCAACGAAGGGTCAAGTCGGCTCATCGACAATTGTGCACTTAGTTTCCTAAATCTTTCCTCTTCTTCCGGTGTTAATTCTGCTTCGTTCCTTTTTTGCAATAGGCGTTTATAATCTTCGTTTCTGGCAATAGTTGTTAGGTCGAATGTGGAATCAATGCCAAACATTTCTCTTAAAATACCTTCGGCTCCCAGTCCTATAGCGTCTTCGTCGGGGTGTTCAACTTTGCGGCGCCCATCCGGTAGTTCTGAAATTAGGTGTATTTGTTCTTTTCTCAATCCGTTTACCAATAGCGGCGAATGGGTGGTAACTATAAATTGAACATTGGGCAGTAAGGCAGCGAGCCTGGTAATGGTATTGGCTTGTAAGCCCGGATGCAGATGTATACCAAATTCATCAATCAATACAATGCCAGTAATTTCTGAAAGTACGCCATTGCCTATATGCTTATTTAGTAAAGTAGCTCTCGTAACCAATTCACCGGCAAGTAGTACTAAGTATTTATAGCCATCGCTAAGCATGTCATACGTTCTTGTGCCTTGTTTTTCTATATTGAAGACGAGCACATAATCCGACTTCGGAGACAGGGTATTTAAAATCCAACCCAAATCGAGTATATCGGGAAGTAATGCTTTTACGGCTTCTTTGAATGTGGTTAAAGTAGTTTGGGCAAAATCCTGATAAAATTCATGGGCAAGGGGGTTATTTTGCTGTTCTATAGTAGTGCGGTGTAGTTTCTTAAACCAGTCAAAAACATACGCCTCCATGCTTTTATCATCGAGGCAGTACCAATAACCTTGTTTTGCCGATCCGTCTTGGTCGAGACTGTCTGTTGCCGCCTTTTGTTGGTGTATGTATTCAGTGCCTACATATAAAAATAAAGGAATGATGCCGTCCTTGTTTTCTATAACTCTATTGAAACCTTTATTTGCATCTGCAACTATGTCTCCTATCCGGTGTTCAGTTTTGGTATGCCTACCCGAATAATCTTCTTTATACTTTGTCCATTTGTATGTTGCATCTATCCAGTTGCGTCCATTCCATTTTTTTGCCGTTGCTTCAGCTTCAATAGTTACTTCGCGGACTTTGTCGGTAAACGGGTTGTTGCCGGTTACTCTATGTTCGCTGGTAGTTATGTTGAGGGTATTTGAGTTGGCAGGATTAGCCTTGATTTTTTGCAAAGTGGCGCCTGTAGCTATGCGCAGCGCTTTTAGTATTGCGCTTTTGCCCACCATATTGGGGGCAAGCAACAAATGTAAATTTATAGGTTTCTTTCCCTCCAAATCGTGATAGCTATCGTTAAAAACTACATCAAGCTCGTCAAAGCAGCGATAATTTTTCAGGTACAGCCTATTTATTTTCATTTAGCAAATCTATACATAATTGCTGTAATGTGCCTTGGATTGTATGGTTGCTAAGGTGAGCCGCGTAGCGCAGGAAAACGCTGCGTCTATCGCAAGCATGCTACTCACTACAGAGTGCATTATTGCCTACAAACCAGAACCAAAATCGGCGGCTCCTGCCGGCGTCTGGCTGGATTATTTAATGGTATTTTTAATATAATACGCCGACTGTTTTGGTTTTGTTCCAGTTTGTTTCGTAGTTGTTTTGGGTATTGCTTTTATAGCAGTGTCTTTACTGTATGAAAAAGTGGGCTTTTTTACTAAAAATGGATAGTATATTTCTAATTAAACAAAAAACGAATTACTTTTGAAGTCATTCAAAATATTAAAAATCATAACTACAATATTATGAAAAAAGTATCCTTTTTATTACTGACAGGAGCAATAGCAGGCTTTTTGGGCTGCTCAAAAAGTTCAACTCCAACGGCAACACCTATGGTCTATATTGTTTCCGGCGTATCTGATATGACTACACGCCAGTATATAGATACCTCTATTACAATGGCAATTGCTGTCGGTTATCAATCCGGGCCGCAAGAGCCGGTGACAATATCGTTTTCTGGTCTTCCAGCAGGCGTAACCATGTCTCCCGACTCTACAGGTGGCACTCCTTCCTTTGCTAGTAACTTTACCATGCGTTCTAATGTAAAAACGGCGGGAACTTATCCTGTGTCAGTTATTGCAAGGAGCGCTACATCTGGTAAGAAAACATTGAGTTTTAACCTTACGGTAACACCAAACTCTGATTGCACATCGGGAATACCAGGCTATTACACATCTAATACTACTTGCGATACTTATACGGGAACTGGCACGGGTACTGTAACCAACGTGAACATTAGGGCTACAGGAACAGAAAATCAGATATCCCTTCCAACCACATTTGCGACACTCGTGGGAGATCTCAATTGCACTGCGGGTACACTTTCAACAGCTCGCAAAATAAATGCTGATTTTGACATTCCAATCGGTACTGGCACATTTGCGACTGATAGAATAACGATAAATTATACACTAACTGGAGCGGTAAACGCGAACTGCACAACCGTGTATACACGATAAACTTGTTGTTTGTCGAGGTATATGTAAATCCATTTTATAAATACCGAGTGCGTTATTGCCGACAAACCAGAGCCAAAATCGGCAGCTCCAGCCGGCGGCGGAATGCCAGGCGGCATGGGCGGTATGGATTATTAATACTATTTGTGTTATTGATATTGAAACGTCCCCGGCATTTTTGTTGTGGACGCTTTATTTATGGTATAGGCGATTTCGCACACACATAGGCATTGCCAAATAGCAATATGTACTATAGTTTATTT
>CAZLPE010000216.1:1572-4142 GCA_964561325.1 uncultured Flavipsychrobacter sp. | reverse complement strand
ATTAGACAACTTTCTAAAAAGTTGTCTAATCTTGGATATACGCGGGTACAATGTGTTTTATAGATTACCTCTGATATACTTAGTCTGATATTATGTTGCATAACTCAGATTTGACAACTTTCTAAAAAGTTGTCAAATCTCGGATATACGCGGGTACGATATGCTTTGTAGATTACTTCTTCGATGGTAGGTTATCTAAAATGCACTAATCTATGCCGTACAAAGTATGCAGCCTAAAACCGCTCCAAACTCTTTTTTATAATGCTTATGCACTCATTTATCTGAGGGCGGGTAATGGTAAGCGGCGGCGCAAAACGTATTCTGTCGCCATGCGTGGGTTTGGCCAGCAGTCCGTTTTTCATCATTTCTATACACATTTCCCATGCGGCGTCTTTGTTAGCATGGTTTACTACTATGGCGTTGAGTAATCCTTTGCCCCTTACAACAGCAATATTCGGGTTATTGAGCGCAAGCAACTCTTTGCGGAAGTGAGCGCCTTGTATCCTTGAGTTTTCGGCCATTTGGTCGTCTATCAGGGTTTGCAGGGCTACAATAGCCACCTTACAAGCCAGCGGATTTCCTCCGTACGTACTGCCATGGTCGCCGGGCTTTATGGTCATCATTACCTCATTGTCGGCCAAAACTGCCGATACGGGCATTGTACCGCCAGATAGCGCCTTGCCTAAAAGCAATATATCGGGGCGCACGTCTTCGTGGTCGCAAGCCAGCATTTTGCCGGTACGGGCAAGGCCGGTTTGTATCTCGTCGGCTATAAGCAGCACATTGGCCTCCTTGCATATAGCCGCCGCTCTCGATAGGTACCCTTCGTCTGGTACCACCACGCCGGCTTCGCCCTGAATGGGCTCCACTAAAAACGCGACCACGTTTTTGTCTTGCAGCGCCAGTTCTAAAGCCGGTATGTCGTTGTATGGTATAGCCTCAAAACCGGGAGTAAACGGTCCGAAATCGCGCCGTGAGCTCTCGTCCGAACTGAAGGAAATAACGCTTACTGTACGGCCATGAAAGTTTTGATCGCACACAATTATTTTTGCCCTGTTAGCTGGTACGCCTTTTTTCTCGTACCCCCACCTGCGGGCCAGTTTAATGCCGGTTTCCACCGCCTCTACGCCGGTGTTCATGGGCAATACTTTTTCGTATCCAAAAAATTTAGTGATAAATTCTTCGTATTCGCCCAAAACATTGTTGTGAAACGCTCGCGATGTAAGGGTTAGGCGCTGCGCCTGATTTATAAATTCTTCAATAATACGCGGATGGCAATGCCCCTGATTTACAGCAGAGTAGCCCGACAGAAAGTCGTAGTAGCGCTTATCGTCGACATCCCACACATATACGCCGCTGCCCCTGCTCAGAACTACTGGCAACGGATGGTAATTATGTGCGCCATACTTATCTTCCAGATCGAGATAATGTCTTGTTTTTTCCGATAAACTGTTCACCGCTTGCATAATGCAAAAATACAAATTCAAATGTACATTTCTGTCTTTCCTATGTCATTATGCAGTTAGGTATACCTTCAAAACGGGGTAATGACGGGCCCCATAATCGCGCCTCCAAAAAATGGCTTACATTTATGCCAGCGATACACATTATGGATTCCAACTTTTTAAGCCGTTTAGTACATCCACTCAGCAAACGCCCCCTTGTTTATAACGAAAACGCCCGCGCGCTTTTTGAACCTGTAAGCAACGATAGGTTTGCTATTAAGGAAAATGTACCCATTCTGCTTACCGCCACCGAGGAGCAATCGCTGACGCAAACCGAACAGCATGCCGGCGCGGGCAGCTCCTTTCGCTATAAAGAGCATTACCAAAACGATGCCGCTACCTACGACTATTTTAAATACACTGAAAACGCTATAGAACGAGCCGAACACGACCGGCTGCATCAGCAAATACTGTCGCAGATACCAGCGCAGGCTGAGTGGATACTGGATGCGGGCTGCGGCGGCGGCTGGCTGGCCGGTGCATTGAGCAACAGCGGCAAGAAAGTAATATCGATGGATATTTCAGACATCAACCCTATTAAAGCAATTAAAAATGTACCGTCAGCCAATCACTTTGGTTTAGTGGCCGATGTATACGAACTGCCGCTATTGGAAGGCTCGATAGATTGTATTGTAGCGTCTGAAATCATAGAGCACGTCAGCGACCCAAAACGTTTTTTAGCTGCATTGGCTAAAGCCCTGAAGCCCGGAGGAAAACTAATAGTGACAACTCCATACAACGAACGCATACAATCGTCGTTATGTATTCATTGCAATCGCCTTACGCCACACAATGCGCATCTGCATTCGTTTACTGAAGGGTCTATAACACGCTGCCTACCCGAAAACGCCAAAGCGCCTGCAACCAAGGTGTTTAACAATAAAGTGTTGGTCAGGTTGGGTTTGCAGCGTATTCTGTCGGTACTTCCATTGGGCTTGTATAATATGGTAGATGGCCTATGCAACGCCCTCACCAAAAAACGCGCATACAGATTGATGCTGACTTTTGAAAAGTAGATGGCGTGTTTTTTCTGGAGCAAAGTTGCTGATAAACAGTAAGTGAAAA
>CAZLPE010000216.1:0-1472 GCA_964561325.1 uncultured Flavipsychrobacter sp. | reverse complement strand
ACGCTAACCCAAAAGGTGGTAGACATGCAAGCCGTGACAGTGGTAGCTATTGATGCTGTGGGTAGAGAAGTGTATAACCACGAACTTTTGTTTGCTAATGGTAAAGCAGAAATAGGAATGAACAACTTACCATCTGGTGTGTACCTTTTATCGCTCACAGATAGTATCTGCAATAAAATTAAAATTAGATTTGTTATTTCAATGTAACCTAACACTATTCTCTTATGACACGATTTTTAATGCTAATTTTCCTGTTCACCTGCTCTAAAGTTATGGGGCAGGTGAATTTGGTTAAGAATCCAGACTTGGAACAGTATAGCCACTGTCCAGACGGTTGGGATGAGGCAAAATATGCCGATTTTTGGATGGGACTTGATACGGTTTGGAGCCCACCAGATTGGGCGCATGTTCCTTTCGGAGTACCAGAATATTGTAATGTATGTTCACATTCAGGGGAGGCAAGCGTTCCAGTTAACGCAGCATTTTACCAATACCCACATTCAGGAGAGGGGTTGGTTCAAATGCAATTATTTTTTAACGGCCCTGCCAATGACCCGCAAGCCCGTGATTACCTGCAGGGCCATTTGTCAAACCTGCTTGTTGCTGGCCAAAGCTACTGCGTCAGCTTTTATACAAACCTAACAGAGAGCTCAGTATATGCCATCAACAAAATAGGTGCCTACCTCGACGATGGGACTATAGACACCACACATAACCCCGGTTACACGCAAACCCACTGCATCCCGCAAGTCGCTTCGGCGTTTGTCATCAGCGACACCATGCATTGGGTAAAGGTTCAAGGGAGCTTTATTGCCACTGGCACGGAACGGCTTATCACCATAGGCAATTTTACGGACTGGGCGCACTCTATTGTTATGCCTGCCCCGGGCAGGGACACTACGGGCCTTGTGGCCGGTCATATTGGTGCTTATAGCTGGTATTTAGTAGACGACATATGCGTGATGCGTGACGATGCCACCATAAATGCCGGAGCAGACCGAGTAATTACCGGTACCGACAGCGTAACCATAGGCGACACGCTGGATAGTTACCTGCCTACTTACTGGTACGCCAATGGTCGCCTTATAGATAGCAATACCGCATGGCTGCGGGTAAAACCAGATACCACAACTATGTATGTAGTAGAGCTTTCGCGCTGTGGTGGTGATAATATTACCGATACCGTTTGGGTATATGTGGGGGCATTGTTTAGTAATGCGCCTATATACAATACTGCTGCAATTACGCTCTCACCAAATCCAGCACATGGCTTGCTTACGGTAGATGGCGCAGCGCGTGGTGCGGTAACACTTACAGACATGGTAGGGCGCGAAGTATTGCATACCACAGCAACAACCGCCCACGAAGCTATAGATATTAGCGGCATAGCGCCGGGTGTGTACATGGCACAGGTGGTAATGCCCGATGGCGGCAGGAAGTGTATGCGGGTGGCGGTGCAGTAATTTCTGAAC
>CAZLPE010000215.1:0-4174 GCA_964561325.1 uncultured Flavipsychrobacter sp. | reverse complement strand
ATTATCCCTGCAATGCCGCTGCGCCGCTCACTATCTCCGTAAGTTCGGTAGTGATGGCCGCCTGACGGGCGCGATTGTAGCTGATCTTCAGGGCTTTCAGTATTTCGTTGGCGTTTTCGCTCGCTTTATCCATTGCGGTCATGCGGGCGCCATGTTCAGATGCGTTTGCATCTAGCACTGCTTTGAAAACCTGAGTATTCAATATTTTAGGCATCAACTCGGTTAAGAGCGACTCCATAGAAGGTTCAAAAATGAAGTCGGTATTTTTATTGCCTTCTTTTTTCTCTACGCGAGGTATGGGCAGGTAGGGCTCAGATACAAAGTTTTGGGTAGCGGCATTTTTAAACTGGCTGTATACCAGTATTACGCGGTCGTATTCTTTGTTCAGAAATGCTTGCTGAGCATATACAGCAGCGCGGCGCACGTTTTCGAAAGTAAGATCGCTGAATATGGTCCAGAAATTATCTACAACTTTAAAGTTGTTTCTTTGAAAATACTCATAGCCTTTTTTACCAATCGGCAGTATAGTTACGTTGCCCTTTGCTTGCTGGTCGGCATATTGCTCCTTAATAGACTGGCGAGTGAGCTTTATGATATTGATATTATAACCGCCGCACAAGCCCCTGTCGCTGGTGATAGGTATGATAAGAATACGATCGGCTGGGCGCACATCTGCGAGCGGCATATTGGCCTCGCTCGATGAGCTGCTAACGATATTGCTGAGCATCTCCTGTAGCTTTTGCGAGTATGGGCGCATCTGGATGATGGCATCCTGAGCACGGCGCAATTTTGCAGCGCTCACCATCTTCATAGCTTTTGTTATCTGCTGTGTAGATGTTACAGATTTGATACGATTACGAACCTCTTTAAGCTGTCCCGACATATTATTATAAAATGATAATGATAAAACCGATGCAAAATTATTACTTTTTACCGTAAGCAAAAAATTAGCTTATGCTAAAACCGAAAATTTACAGGTATTTCGCAGTATTTATAGCCCCCACCGCCGCAGTTGGGCTTTTGAGCAGCGCTTTTTACCGCTATTGTTGTTCTTTCAGCTCCTTGAGCAGTATCAGCGATTTTGCCCACATAGCAGATTCGGTATCTGTAAATACCGGCAGGGTTATGGGTACTTCCTTGTTATCGGGCGTTAGCCACCTGATCATTTTGTTTTTGCTGAAGAAAAACTTGTTGACCTCTACCTTGGTTTTGGCATCGTCGTACCATACAGTGTCGTTCTTACCCTTGGCTACCTCTTCGGTGTAGCTTATGGGTTTGTTGTATATGTAGTTGGTCTCTACAACGTAGATCAACATTCCATCATCGAAGTAATAGTCGGTAAACGTGCGGCAGGTATCGAAATAATTCTCCGCCGATATTTTCTTTACTTCTTTATCCTTGTAGTATCCGGTTATGTTGCCGCCCAGCTGGGCTGTCAGGTCGTCTACCTGTTTGGGGTTGTAGTCTTTTATATGTTCATTTATTTTCTGGGCTGTTTTTATGTTTTCTACTACCACATCTTCGGGTTTGCGTTTGCAAGACGAAGCCAGACATAGCAGCAGCAGCAAAAGGGAGAATGAGTATCTCATGGTAAGCAATTTGTAGTTTGGTACAGCGGTTCGAAATTAGCGCTTTTAATTGAGTTGCTACAATACATATCGGGGCGCGCTACTCCTTCTATTTTGCAATATGCATCAACGTATATGCGATAAATATTTTTTAAAATATCCTGACTGGCAATTTGTTGTGCATTTTTGGCGATGCATGCCGTCGGTTTTGGCATTATTTTAGTAAGGGGTTAAGCTCAATTTGTCTTAATTTAGCGGTTTAGTTACAGGGAACGATTGTTTTTTTGATGCGCAAGCTATTTTATATAATATTATTTTTTGTTGTTCCCTTGCAGTTATTTGCGCAGGCCGATACCGCTCAATGGCTACCGCCCGAGCCGCAGCGCTATCCGTTTATTCACGATGCCGACAATGTATTTACCCAGCAGAGCAGGCTCGATTCTTTTTTTAAAAAGCTGGTTCGATTAAAAGCTACCCGAAAGGGCAATGTGCGCATTGTGCACATTGGCGACTCGCATATGCAGGCCGATATGATGACCTGCATAGTGCGCAATGGCTTTCAGGATTTTTTTGGCGATGCCGGGCGCGGACTGGTATTCCCGTATCAGCTTGCGGCCACCAATGCGCCTAAAGACATACATGCTTCGTCGAACGCGGCTTGGACCAATGCCAAAATAATAGGCCGCGACCTGACCAAGAAAACCGGTATATGCGGCATAGGGCTGCAAACCGACAACAAGAAAGCATGGGTACGGATGAACATGCGCGATGCCGAAATGAACCCGAGCCTGTTCAACCGGATGGTGTTTTTCCTGGGCGACGACGATGCCACGTACCGTATTACCGATACTGTGCTGGCAGAGCCTGCCGAGCTGCACACCCGCCGGGGTATAGATACGCCGTCGGCGGTATATAATGCCCCTGCCTTGCTCAACGGGTTTGAACTGACCAAGCTGGAGTCTGCCACCGGCGATGGCTTTGGTTTTTACGGAGTATCGCTGGAGCGCAACGATACCTGCGGAGTACTATACCACACTATAGGGGTGAATGGCGCCCGCTACGACCAATATAATAACAGCGACCTTTTCTGGCATCAGCTAAAGGCCCTGCATGGCGATTTGTTTATTGTGTCACTGGGCACCAACGAGGCGCAAACGATGCACGTAAACGAGCCCGCATTTGCGGCTATTTGCCAGACCTTTGTGCAGAATATACGGCGCATAGCGCCCCGCGCCACCATACTTATCACCACGCCGCCAGGGTCGTACTTCAGAGGTAAAAAGCCTAATGCTGCTGTAGAGGCGGTGTCGCACGCGCTGACGCAGGTATGCACAAGCGCACAAATGCCCTATTGGAACCTGAACGCCATAAGCGGCGGCAAAAACAGCGCCCTTGGATGGAACAAAGCGAATATGCTGGCCCGCGATCTGGTACACTTCAATCAAAGCGGCTACCAGCTACAAGGGCAGTTGTTTTTGTCGGCCTTTGCCAAAGCCTATAATAGCTACGCAAAGCAGCATCCCTACATAGCCCCCAAACCTGCCCCTGCCAAGCTGCCGGTGGTAGCCATGAAAAATACCGTAGTGGCAGATAAAACAGCCGTATCGCCGCCGCCGCTGCCCACAGCTCCGGTAAGCCCCCCTGCAAAAGACACACTGCCCCCGCCTGCAACGAGAAAGAAAAGCAATATAAAGATTGAGTATTTGGAGTAGGGGGTAATGATGCGCTATATCGAAGGCGGTATGCAGCTGCGTATGAGGGCTTATGGTAATTGTGTTGCCAATTATATGATCATTTAACTTATCTTCGGTAAAATAACTTAGCAATGGGTTTAGTATATGCAGAGGTAGAAATTATAAATGGCGAAGACCTTGTATTAGCCAGAAGGCATATAATAGGCGAAGATGAAATAAGAAGAATGCCTGTGAACATACTGGTAGACACCGGCGCTTATATGCTGGCAATTAATGAAAGCATACAAGAACAATTGCAGATACCTGTAGTGGAAAAGAGGAAGGCGGAACTGGCAAACGGGCATATAGTAGAATATGATGTGGTGTCGCCTGTAGAGGTGATTTTTAAAAACAGACGCTGCAATTGCAGTGCAATGGTACTGCCCGGTAGCGCCGAACCACTATTAGGCGCTATACCTCTTGAAGATATGGATGTACTCGTGCACCCGCTACGGCAAGAACTAATTGTAAATCCCGAACACCCCTACTTTGTGCAAATGAAGATGAAGTAAATTGGGGGGCGGCGCATTTAACAGCGATTTGGGATTGAATTGCGGGAAAGAGAAAGTCCCGGCAAACGCAGCGCCTATTGGGTTTGAAGCAATGTGTTATACTGGTACTGTTGACAAATAGTCACAGTTAAAATATAGACTATTTAAGACAAGGGAATTTTCGTATTTTTGATTAAAAACAAAGAATGACGTTTACAGACAACCATATCGTTAACGCATATGCTGAGCTTTTTGAGGGGCTCAGCGCTGTGAATAAATTGGAGTTGATAAAACGACTTTCAAAATCAGTAAAAACTGACCAAACAAAAAAGGAAAAGGCTTTTTATAAATCGTTTGGCGCATTTGCAACAGATAAATCTGC
>CAZLPE010000214.1:0-4180 GCA_964561325.1 uncultured Flavipsychrobacter sp. | reverse complement strand
ATGGCGATTTTGAAAGCGCAATAGACTATCTGCGCAAAAAAGGCCAGAAAGTAGCCGCTAACCGTAGCGACCGCGAAGCTAAAGAAGGCGTGGTAATAGCAAAAGCTAATGCCGACAACTCTTATGGCATTGTGGTAAGCCTTAGCTCTGAAACAGATTTCGTTGCTAAAAATGAAGAATTCATAGCTTTTGCTCAATCTATAGGCGATATAGCCCTCGCAACCAAAGTAACCACCATAGACGACCTTAAAGCCGCTGCTATGGACACCGCTTCTGTAGGCGAAAGACTACTGGAAATGGTGGCGAAAATTGGCGAAAAAATAGAAATCAGCCGTTTCGAACAAGTATCTGCAGGCGCAGTAGTGCCTTATATACACAGCGGATACCGCATTGGCGTATTGGTAGGTATGAACCAGGCTGCTTCTGAAGAAATTATTGCCGCAGGCAAAGACGTAGCTATGCAGATAGCCGCTATGAGCCCAATGGCTGTAGACGCAGACAGCGTGTCGGCAGAAGTAATAGCCCGCGAAAAAGCTATAGCTGTAGAGCAGATTATGGCAGAAGGCAAACCAGCCGATATGGCCGAGAAAATTGCCGCAGGTAAACTGAACAAATTCTTTAAAGACAATACTTTGTTGCCACAGCCTTTCGTGAAAGACAACGGCAAATCTGTAGCCGAGTACCTCACCTCTGTGAGCAAAGGCCTTACCGTTACTACCTTCAAGCGTTTGGCAGTAGGATAGTAGTAGGGAACCAATACTTTTTCAAAGGGCTGACTTATTATGGTCGGCCCTTTGTATTTTCACTATGCATTTACTCCGGCATATCTGGAGATGCAACCAAGCCCGGCGCTACAACGTTTCAATAGTTCGAAGGGCGATGCCCATCGCTATGGGGTTTTGCCCTTGCAGGGCGGTGTGCAAATGCACAAAAATTATCCCGAGTGTAGTATACATTCGATGCCTACAGCATCGAGTGCGCGTAAATGTGGTTTTCTATAAACATTTGATGCCTACGGCATCGGTGTATCAACCATGATTTCCTTGGTCTTCGGGCTAACGGAATGGCTAAATATCATATACAATTCTTATGCAAGATCAATATTTGTTACCGCTAACTTTACGATGCTGTAGGCATCGCATGTTTATAGCCACCAGAACAGGGTGAGCCGATGCCGTAGGTATCGCATGTTTGTTTATCAAATCCCCCGCCCGATGTACCGATGTCCTTAGTCTGCCCGCAAAATACCGTATAAATACCCCCCTACAGCAGCGCTAACTATAGTATTATTGTAGACAACTTGAAATGCTATGAAGAATATTGAGCTATTGCTACTTTACTGTTGTTTGTGTAGAATAAGCCATGGGCAAGGATATAAAATAATAGCTGAAATACCCACCAATGACGTTATAAAGCCCGGCGGTGATTTGTTTACCTATCAAGGAATCAACAAATAAGTACGATATAGAGCATGAAAAATATTAAATACCTAAACATGGCGGCAATAATCGTTGTCGCCATGTTGTTTGGCTGCAACCCAACTCCACCTGAAATGGTCCTGACAAAATCGGTGCAGGTAAACGAAGACAGCGTTACCATACATCACACGCCCTTGGTGTTCAATGTCTTAACAGATTCTACTGTTGGCTTTGTAGCTTCTCCGCTATGCTATAGTATATACAATATACATACCGGTATTATGTGCGGTAGACTGACGATAGACAGCAATAATTTTGTAAAAGGGTTGAATATAGCAATGCAAACCGACGGCAAAGATTATATGCTTACTACGCAAAAGGATGTAATAATGTATGGTATGCCTCCGGTACAGATATACAATGCATTTACCGAATCTAACTCAGGTGTAATTTATTTGTTTTATACGCAACCTATGAAAGTGAATGATACTGTGGTAATTAATGGTAAAACGGAAACGGGTATAGGAGTAAAGCCGAAGGTTTTCTTTGATGTTTTTGACCAAGGTATTAGTAAAAACAAACCGGTATACGTAAAAAGCAACCGAAGCATTTTTGCCTCACCCATTACAGGTATTGGCAAACTGGGTAACAGATTTTTTATGCAGAATAATGGCGCCAATAAAAATTACCTCGTTGCCGCAATTGACAAAATAAGCGACAGCGTGTATGCCGTGTGCGATTCGCTGATACCTGCGGATAAACAAGCCATCGAAAACGGTAAAAAACGGCGGTTGCAAATGATTACGTTTCCGCATGCCGAAAAACAGGGGATTGCATTTTCAAATGGCTTTGCCATATACAATGCTCAAGGCACGGAAATATTGCGCTCAGATACAACAACAGATAATGGCCAGATAGTTAGTTTCAGTATAAGCGGCGATATCGTACTGTATCAAACCATAAAATTTGCACAAGACAAAAATAGCTCCACAATAAGCAAAGTAATGAAATTCGATATGTCGAATAAGAAAAAGAACTTACTGCTACAGTTAGACGGCGCCGCAACAGGTACATTTAATGCCAACAACGAATTTGTATGTATATGTAAAGAGAATAAAAACTACTATTTCAAAACCTATACCCTAAAATGATGCTGTGCAAGCTAAGGTTGCCCGTTATTGTATTGCTCTCTCTATTGGGCTGCAAACCCAGCGGTGAGCAAATATTTGAAAAGGTGGGCGCCAGTCTAAGCAAGGGCAAGCCCGCTGCAACTCAGTATATAGCAGTTGTGTATTACGACCCGCTCAACTGTTTGGGGTGCAATAGCCTGCTTTCATCTATTTTCAACGATACCTACAAGCCGCTTTGGGGCAGCAACGCCTACATAGTGTTTGGCGGTATAAGGGAAAACGAAGTAAAAGACTACCAAAAAAATCTGGAAGATATGGGTAGTATTTTTATAAACATTGTAAACGACGAAAACACCTACACAACCATACAAGAGCTTACAAATGTGCAATACAAAGGCAAGCCGCTGGTACTGTTGGTATCTAAAAACAAAATCAAACCTCTTTTTGTACACGATAATCCACATTATCTCGATACTTTAAATGTGTTGTTGTCTGGATTGAAGCGTTAGTAGTTGGGGCATTCGTAATGGCAGGCAATAGGTAATTATTTATCTACCCGCAAAATACCGTATAAATACATCTTAGTCGGAAGACTAATTATATCAGGTCTGCAACTTGGTCGTCATCTACACCGGGTACAGCGCTAAGCGATATTACGCTAACACACTAATTAAAAATAATTTAAGAGATTGGCATGGGTTTCGCCTATGCCAATCTCTTATTTCTTATATTTACTAATAAATTTACGCATATGAAACGGGCATTTATTGTATTCCTCCTTGCCATTTTGTTTGCATCGGCACAGGCACAAATTATTACCACAATAGCAGGTACAGGCTCTTACGCAGAAAGCGGCGATGGTGGCCCAGCTACGGCTGCAGATGTTATACGCCCTGATGGCTTGGCTTTTAGTAATGTAGGAGAGTTATATTTAGGTAACAGGTCTAAGATTAGAAAAATTAACAGCGCGGGTATTATTACTGCCTTTGCGGGTTCAAGTTTGACTTCTGGGTTTGGTGGCGATGGAGGTCCCGCCTCCGCAGCAAGATTTGCATCTGTTATTGGAATTGTATTTGATGCAAATGGTAATTTATACATAGCTGATGACGGCAATAATCGCATTCGTAAAATTGACACTTTGGGGATTGTAACCACGTTTGCCGGTAATGGGGCTGCAGTAGATAGCGGTGACGGTGGCCCAGCTACAGCGGCTGCGCTTAAAGGTGTGTTAGATGTTGCGATTGATAACAGAGGTAATTTGTTGATAGCGGATGGCTGGGCTCGTGTGCGCAAAGTAAACGCTTTTGGTATAATAACCACCGTGGCTGGTAACGGTATTAGCAGCTATGGAGGTGATGGCAGCCCTGCTACTGCAGCTATGGTAAGGCCAGACGGTATTGCGGTTGATTCACTTGGCAATCTGTATATAGCAGAGCCAAATCGCATACGGAAAGTGGACACGTTTGGTATTATTACTACATATGCAGGCACGGGCGTAACAGGCTATACTGGCGATGGTGGACCTGCCACGGCAGCTCAGGTAAGTGATTGTAGAGGCATATATACTGAGGGGCGCAATGTATACATCGCAGACCAAGCTCCGAATAATTGCATACGCAAAATCGATGCTTC
>CAZLPE010000213.1:0-4218 GCA_964561325.1 uncultured Flavipsychrobacter sp. | reverse complement strand
GTGCCAAGATCAATGTTAACTTCTTTTTCGCAAGATACAAGTCCGGCGAGTAAAATGAAAGCGAAAAATAGGGACAGGCGGCGATGGAAAAAGTGTAGGTACTGCATATATAAGGCGATAGGCCAAATTGAACAACAAAGGTAGGGAACTGCTATCAGAATTGTGGTTGCACATCATTGCCATAATGGATAAACTGATAACCCCTTAGGCTAAATCTATATCAATTGGTTTAGTTGGTGTATCGTCCCTCAGGTGTGTACATAACAGGGAGTAGCTTGTGGTATTTTTCGAAATAATCAAAATTTGTTTTTAGCTCGGCCCAAAGTTGTTGCCTCGGCAAATCGTTAGGAAACTCGCGCGATAGGTAGTTCATTCCATTTTTATTTAGTCGGGTGGGGTAGATGTGCACCGGTATGTATTCTTCTCCCGATAGTCGTGCATTAAGGCAAATAGCATACAACTCCTGAATGCCGTCGTTTGTCATGGGCAGACAGCCTATTGTTACGCACCCGCCGTGTATATATATGTCGCCGCCCAACTTTGCTCCGCCGTTTGCAGAATCGGAATAGTTGGGGTAGTTGAGTAACAGCGATAGGTAGTAATCGCTTTTAGGGTTAAACTCATCAATAAAATAAAGCCCTTCCGGCACTTGACGGTCGCCCTGAGCTCGCTTTGGTCCCAGTTTTCCGGACAGTGCGCATATGCGGTAGGTTTTTATGTGTTTATATTCTGTATTGTCTACATTGCGCGCCCACAATTCCAGATCGTTTTGCGATTTGAATGCACGTATATAAATCTCACAGTTGCGGTAGTCAATATTTTTCTTCGCAAATAGTGCGCTTATCGTATCGTGATAACGAGCCATGGCTCCTGCTACCCGAGGCGATGAATATTGAGTGCTTTTAAATGAAAGGTCGTCTGTTTGTCCGCTCGAAACAGACGAATAGGTCAGTCCGGCGATTAATAAAACGAAATAGACTACCAACCTTAAATAGACCATGGTTCTTGAGAGTTGTTAGACTGCAATATCTGTTGATGAAAAACAAACCGATATTAGCCAAATAACTATAAAGATAGTATACCTGTATTTGCCATGCAATAACAGTTTTTGGCTCTAGGTTTATTGCAATATACGGTTACTTATAGTTTTCCTTTGCCCAAGCAATTGTTGGCTCTACCCATTCGGGTAACGGGTGGTAAAGAAAACCATGATGGCGACCAGTATTGATTGCTATTTCTTTGAAGTTGGGGATAGGGTTAGGCGATTTTTGGCGCACATTACCACAACTCTGCCCAATATCGTCCGACAATTCGTAGATCGACAGAATGTTACCGCATAGTTTACCCTGTGCGGCAAAGGTGCCGGGGCAGCAACCGAGGAACACATAGTTTACTGCCGGTTTTTTAGCTATACCCGATACCAGCATAGCTATAGCGCCTCCTTTGGATGCGCCTACCACAGTTATTTCTGCGGCGCTTACGCCGCGTTTAATCAAGCTATCTATTTGTGTCGCAATTTTTTGCGCATATTTGTTTACATCGGTATCTGGCGGACGACATTCTGAAATTACGGTGAAGCCCCGTGTTTTGAATGTGTTGATAATGTCGTTGTACTGATATGCTCCCCACCCATGATCTTTATCTACTGCATTGGGACCCTGTACCTCTACAATACGCCCATGCAGGTAAAACAAATAACGTTGTTTTGCTGTGCATATGCCTGATACTGCAAGGAGGAGCAGCAGGAGAATAGTTCTAAAAATATACATAATTCGGAATAACTGGAATCAAATAAAGGTAACAGAAAATACGCAACTTGCCAGAAACTATACCGGCGACATAGTGTTGTCGCCGGTAGGTGTAAATGTTTTTGCTAAGTATTATTGAAATTTACGAACGATCAATGAGGAGTTAGTGCCGCCAAACCCAAAAGAATTGGACAGGAAACAATCTATTTTTTGCTCTTTGGTTTTTGCTACGATGTTTATTTTCGCCGAATCTTCATCTGGATTTTCAAAATTGATATTTGGCGCTATGAAGTCATGTTTCATCATGAGCATGGAGTACACAATTTCACTGGCGCCAGCCATCCAGCATTCGTGTCCCGTCATAGATTTTGTAGAGCTAACAGGCACTGTATTGCCCAATACCTCTCCTATTACCCGGGCTTCTATAGAATCGCCTATTGGCGTAGAGGTGGCATGGGCGTTTACATAATCAATATCGCGAGCCTGCAAACCTGCCTGTTTTAGCGCCATATTGAGCGACCTGAACTGACCGTCGGTGTTGGGGTTGGAAATGTGGTCGCCGTTAGACGAAAATCCATACCCTACAATTTCGGCAAGTATTGTAGCTCCGCGTTTTTTTGCCGATTCGTACGATTCTAAAATAAGCGTTGCCGCCCCGCCCGACGGTATAAGTCCATCGCGGTCTCTATCAAATGGGCGCGATGCTTTGTGGGGCTCCGCTTCGCGAACAGAAAATGCGCTTAGACCGTCGAAGCTGCCCATGGCGTATTCGTTGATCTCCTGAGCGCCACCGCAAACTACGCGCTCTTGTAGTCCTTGTTTTATCAATAGAAATCCGATGCCTATGGAGTGCGACCCTGATGCACATGCCGCGCTCAGTGTAAAATTGATGCCTTTCAGCTTGTAAATTGTAGATAAATTCATGTTTACCGTACAATTCATGTTCTTAAATATGTCGCCGCTGCCTATAAGGGTGTTATCTTTCTTTTTGCGCGCTTTATCTACGGTTTCGGTTACCGCTCCGGCTGTGCTGTCGTTGCCAAATATTATGCCGGTTTCGTTCTTGTCCAGGAAATCGATATCCATATTGGCCATTGCTAAAGCCTCGCGTGTAGACATATAGGCATACATAGCCGGCTGGTGCATGCCTATACGCTCGCGGCGGCCAAGAAATGGTTTTAGGTCGGGTTCCTCTACAAATCCTGTAAGCGCCGATCGGTAGCCTAATTCTTTGCGGGGAGTGTCGTAAATAATACCGCTAACGCCGTTGTAAAGCGAATGACGTACTTCTTCAATATTTTTTCCAATACAGGAATAAATACCTATGCCTGTAATGACTACACGGTTGTCCATATGCTGGTATAATGATAAAGATTTTGGTAAACGGCTTTCCTGTAGTTTTGGTACGACAGCGCCCTGTGCAAAATTAAGAATAAATACCGCCATTGATGTTAATGACCTCCCCGGTAATATACGCGGATTTTGAGGATGCTAAAAACGATACGAGGTGCGCAACTTCTTCTGGTTTTCCGAAACGCTGTAGTGGCACCATTTTCGATAGCTCTTTTTCATCAAGTCCTGCGGTCATGTCGGTTTGTATAAATCCCGGCGCTACGGCATTAACAGTAATGTTTCTTTTGGCAACTTCTTGCGCCAGCGCCTTGGTGGCTGCAATAACGGCGCCTTTGGCAGCGCTGTAGTTGGTTTGTCCGGGCACGCCCTTCAGTCCGCTCAGCGACACTACATTAATGACACGTCCGGAGCGTTTGCGTAACATTGTTTGAATAAGGTTTTGTGTTACATTGAACCAGCCCTTGGTAGATACATTTATTACATCATCCCAGTCTTTTTCCGGCATCCACATAAACATACCATCTTTTGTTATTCCGGCATTGTTTACCAATACGCTTATCCATTTGTCTTTATTTGCATCTTGCCATTCTTTTACTGCCGCATCCACTTCTTGCTTGTTTTGTACATTGAAGGGTATCAGTTCGCCGGTGCCGCCTGCAGCTATAATTTCGTCAAGCGTTTGCTGAGCGGCAGCGGCGTTTGATGCATAATTTATGAGGACATGCATACTATGGTCCTTTACCAGTTGCAGCGCAATCGCTTTTCCCAATCCGCGGGATGCGCCGGTTACTAAAGCTACATTCATTGTGTGTGGTTGAATTTACGTAAGGTAATCTTTGTTTTTATTACCGGCGGCAACAATAGCCGATTTTAAGCTTTTTTAAATATCCGTAACGTTTTTGGCAATATTACTAAAATAAAACAAAGCGCTAATGGCGCATAATGCCCGTGTTGCTCCTTTTGCTGACGAATGGTTTCCTATGAAGTTGTTATTTTCCTAAATCGTTGTCGCAAAGAAAAATGATATTTTGTGTACTTTTGGCGGCCTTATAAACGCTCCGGACATTGGGAAAAATTGCATTAAAAATTGTTGAGTTTTTTTACCGGCGCAAGGTTT
>CAZLPE010000212.1:0-4220 GCA_964561325.1 uncultured Flavipsychrobacter sp. | reverse complement strand
AGTTGCTCGCATCGCAAATAATCTATACCTACCTTTGCGCACTTAGCACATGCAGCGCTTTATAAAAAAACTCGACTGGCTCATTATACGCAGCTTCGTTGGCCCGTTTGTGGTCACGTTCTTCGTATCGTTGTTTGTGCTCATTATGCAGTTTTTCTGGCTGTATATGGACGAGATGATCGGTAAGGGGCTTAGTATATGGATGCTGGTGCAGCTGCTGGTGTATATGAGCGCTACGCTGGTGCCGCTGGCGCTGCCGCTCAGCGTGCTGTTGTCGTCTATCATGACATTTGGCAACATGGGCGAAAACTTTGAGTTGGTAGCTATAAAATCGTCGGGCATCTCGCTGCTCCGTTTCATGCAGCCCTTGTTTATATTTATTTTGTTTTTATCGGGTCTGGCGTTTTTGTTCAATAACAATGTTATACCCGTGGCCAATCTTAAAGCGCTGTCGCTGCTATATGATGTGCGCAACTCAAAACCCACCCTCAATATTCGTCCAGACCAGTTTAACAACGATATTACGGGCTACTCTATACATATAGGCAGCAAAGACGAAGACGGCAACACCATACGCGATATTATCATCTACGACCATACCGACATGAGCGGCAACAACAAGGTGATACTGGCCAAAGAAGGGCAAATGCTGGCGTCGCCCGACAAGCAATCGCTGGTGTTTAAGCTCACAGACGGCTGGCGCTATGAGGAAGGCTACGAGCGCGGCACCCACGACTATACCCAGACCCGCGTGCATTTTGCTAAATGGAATAAGGTGTTCGATCTGTCGGGACTGATGTTTAAGCGCACCAACGAAGACATGTTTAAGAACGCCTACCAAATGATGAATGTGTCGCAACTGTCGCAAAACATAGACAGCATCAAGCGGATGCGGGGCAGAATATACTTTACCATAGGCGGACATATGCAGCCCTACATAACGCTGGGCAATGGCACAAAGGAGGGCGACAAACTAACGGCTACAGTAAAAACGCCTAAAGGATCGCTCAGAAAATACGATTCATCGTTTCTGGAGCGCATACCCGATTCGGCGCGCACAGCGGCATTGCAAACCGCCATTGGCAACATACGCAATTTTAAATCGCTGATGGATGTTAGCGCACTGGATAAAAAACTGCAAACAGAAAACTACCTCAAGTACGATATAGAGCTGCAACGCAAGTTTTCACTGTCTTTTGCCTGCATACTACTGTTCCTTATAGGCGCCCCGCTCGGGGCTATCATCCGTAAGGGCGGGCTTGGTATGCCGCTGGTTATAGCGGTGGTGTTTTTTATGCTGTTCCATATCCTGAACATTACTGGCGAGAAGCTGGCTAAAGCGGCATCGGTAGCGCCCTGGCTGGGCATGTGGATGGCAACGCTTATATTACTACCTTTAGCCTTCTGGCTCATCAATGCCTCGCGCAACGATTCCCAGGTATTTGCCAAAGAGGCCTATGTGCGGCTGTGGCGTTCTGTAAAATCAATTTGGGCTGCTAAAAAGGAACCTGTTGCTTAAGCGCAAACACATTATATACAATCCGTACTTTGTTGTGCCGCTCGCGCTATGGGTGGTTGGCGGCGGTATAGCGCTGGCTACTAAAAGCCGCACCGAACTGTTTGCTAACGTTAACGCCCGGCACACCCCTACCCTCGACACCCTGATGTATTACATCACCTACATGGGTCAGCCAGAGGTTATTGTGCCTGTGCTTCTTGGGCTCATGGCGTTTCCCCGTTACCGCAATATGCTGTATTTCTCCGCGGCTGCATTGTGCAATGTGGCGCCGCTACTGGTGCAGCAAGCATTAAAGTCGTACTTCAATGAGCCGCGCCCGCTAAAATATTACAACATGGCCCATTGGATACACCACTCCCCCGACTGGCCTACCCTTTTCGAGCGTAGCTTCCCTTCGGGTCATAGCGCTGGCGCATTCAGCTTTTTCTGTTTTTTGTCGTTGTTACTACCGCCGCGCTATCGCCTGTTCGGACTGCTGTTTTTTACCCTCGCTATTCTGGTCTGCTATTCGCGCATGTACCTCGCGGCGCATTTTTTTGCCGACACTTATTCGGGCAGCATCATAGGCGCTACCACTACGCTGGTTATGTTTGCCATTATAAACTATTACAAAGGCCATTTATTTAAAGGTAAACTCACCTGAGCATTATGCCAAATTATTTGCGATACATTGTCATTGCGGTTATTGGTAGCCTGCTGTTCTTTCCTTTTTTGGGGCAGGTTCATCTCTTCGACTGGGACGAAATAAACTTTGCAGAGTGCGCCCGCGAAATGATTGTATCTAAAGACTATTTAAGGGTACAAATAGACTTTATGCCCTTTTGGGAGAAACCGCCGCTGTTTATTTGGATGCAGGTAGGCGCTATGCAGCTTTTTGGCGTCGGCGAGTTTGCAGCTCGGTTTCCCAATGCGCTAATAGGGGTTATTACGTTGCTGGCGGTATATTATGTGGGCAAGCGCGTAGTGAGCGAAAAAATGGGTATGTGGTGGGCGGCAATCTATGCCGCATCGTGGCTACCGCATTTTTACTTCAAAACCGGCATTATAGATCCTACTTTCAATCTGCTGATTTTTCTTGCGTTCTTTCAGGTGCATTTGTTGCAGTTTGCTCCGCGCAAAGGGCTGCACACTTTTCTTACAGGCATTTTATTGGGTCTGGCGGTGCTCACCAAGGGGCCGGTTGCCATATTAGTTACCCTACTATCTATGGGTGTGTACATACTGCTCCATCGCGGGCTAAATGGGTATACTGTGCGCAGGTTGCTGACCATAGCCGTATGGGCGCTGCTGCCGTTCGCATTATGGATGGGCGCTATGACGGCTGTTCGCGGCCTTGCGTATAGCGAGTGGTTTATCAGCGAGTTCATCCGTTACCAGATCCGGCTGTTCAGCACCGAAGACGCCGACCACGGCGGCCCCTTCGTTTACCATTTCATAGTCCTGCTTTTGGGTTGTTTTCCAGCATCGGCATTCCTGTTCCAGTTCACCAGAAAGCGCATAAGCGACAAACTTACTTCCGCCGACTTTACCAGATGGATGTGGATACTGTTTTGGGTGGTGTTGATCCTGTTCTCTATTGTGAAAACGAAAATCGTACACTATTCGTCGCTTTGTTACTTCCCGCTCACCTATCTGGCAGCGCTGCAACTATACAGGCTGAGCGAGGAACCGGGTCAGTTAAAAAAATGGATAAAAACCCTGCTGCTTACTCTGGGTTCGCTTATGGCTGTGCTGATCACCGCATTGCCGCTGGTGGGTATATATAAACAAAAACTGATTCCACTTATAGAAGATAAATTTGTGGTTGCCAACCTTGAGGCCAACGTATCGTGGAGCTATGCCGAATGTATGTGGGGCATACTGTATATGGCGGCAATATGGGCGTCGGTACTACTTATGAAGCGCAATTTCAGGAGCGGTATTACTTTGCTGGCTGCTGCGCAGATAGTTATCATTCAGGCTACGGTGCTGCACTTTACACCCAAAATAGAGGCCTACTCGCAGCGGTCGGCAATAGAGTTTTATAAAACTTTCGAGGGCAAAAATGTATATGTGCAGCCAGTGGGGTATAAAAGCTACGCCAATTTGTTTTACACAAAAAAAACAGCCGCTACCGACTCTAACTACATCAGCATAAGGCACGATGATAAAGGTAAGGAGGTGCAGCCCGAAGCCAATGCAGACTGGCTGATGAACGGCAAAACTGATAAACCAGTGTTCTTTATTTGTAAAATAATGGATGCCGACAAACTACGCAGCAAACCCAATCTGTCGCAAATAGGCGGCAGCAATGGATTTGTCTTTTTCCGGCGTAACGACAGGTAAAACTATTGGGGTTAGGTATCTTCATTACAATTGCAAAGAATAAGCAAAACGTACGGATCAGCAGAGCCCGTAACACCAAATAAACGCTGTACAAACAGTAGATACAATCGCTGATCCACCCCGGAAAAATCCAACTATAATAAAAGCGATACGGCCAACCCCGATGAGGCTGGCCGTATCGCTTTTATACTAAATACAATCTACTATCGTTCTACCACCATGTGAAACACCTTAACGCCGCTTGCCGAATGTAAACTCAACAGATACATACCATTAGCCAGTTGGCCAGTTATGGTTATCTGTTCGTTGAGCTTGCCGGCCTTGGCTTGCAGCGTTTGGCGATGCACCGTCTGGCCAAGCATATTCGTGATGTCCA
>CAZLPE010000211.1:0-4239 GCA_964561325.1 uncultured Flavipsychrobacter sp. | reverse complement strand
CCCAAGACCCATACATTAAAAGTGTATTGCTCTACCAACTGAGCTACGAAATCATTAAAAAAAGAACTTTTTACTTTTGTTACCAGCTCGTTTCCGAATTGGAGTGCAAAGATAGGCATTTATTTGTTCCTGCAAAATTTTTCTTTCACTTTTTTTGAAGAATTCCATTAAAAATTGAAAATCAACTTGATATTCAGCAGGCGCGAGGTGAGCCTGTTGGGTACGGCATAGGTTTTAGAGGTGCTCTGGTCTTGTATCCAGGTATACGACAGGGTGTTTTGTATACTCAGCAGATTGAACACTTCGAGGCTCGCCCATATGCTCTTTATGTTGTTAAACAGGCTGTGCGCAGGGTGGTCTTTGCGTTCGCCATCCAGCAGCAGGGCGCTAAAGCCCATGTCTACGCGCTTGTAGTCGGGTATGCGCAGTATGTTTTGATACAGGTGGCCGGTGGGCGGGCCTACGGGCAGGCCGGTGGCATATACCATGTTTATGTGCACCTTAAAGTTTTTGTTGCGCGGCAGGTAGTCTTCAAAGTACATACCCAGCATAAACCGCTGGTCCGACGGCAAAGCAAAATAGTTGTTGTAGCCCGCTATGCCGGGGCTGTCGGTTACTTTTTGCTCGCCCTTCATCATGCCTATGCTTATCCACGATGTGGCGTCTTTTACCAGATCGCCATACAGGCGCACCTCACCGCCATATACGTAGCCTATGGCGTCGTTTTTGCCGGTATAGCGTATCCGCACATTGTCGTAGCGGTAGGGGTCCAAGTCCCACAGGTTTTTGTAGTAGGCTTCTGCCGTAATCTTAAACGGACGGTTGTACATCTTAAAGTTGCAATCTGTACCCAGCACCATCTGCACCGATTTTTGCGCTCGCAGCCCCTGATTCACATTGCCGGTCTGGTCGCGCATTTCGCGGTAAAAAGGCGGCTGCGCATACTTGCCCGCCGAAAACTTAAATACCCAGTCGTTTTTCCAGCGCGGCTTGTAGGCCATTTGCAGGCGCGGACTGACGATAAATTCATTATTGAGGAAGCTGTGGTTGAACCTAACGCCTACCGATGCGGTAAGTCGCGAGGAGTCGAAGTGTATGTTGTCTTGCACAAAGCCGCTCAGCCGCGAATAGTTGAACGACGTAGACGAATTGTAGAAGTAAGCCAGTCGCAGCGCGTTGGCATCGTAGGGCTGCGAAAAGCCTGCCGAGTCGCGGCGCTCCCACTCGTGCAGGTCGTCTTCTATGCTGGTCACAGTGGCATTGGCGCCAAACTGTATAAAGTTCTTTTTAGCGTCGTACGATCCGCGCATGCCCACATCGCCCACGCTCACATTCAGGTAGTTGCGCGCAAAGGTTTGTATGCCGCCGGCGCCCAGATAGGTTTTTATCTGCCCGAAGTCTTTTTTGCTTTGGTCGGTTTGCAACTCGCCAAACAGGTACTGGCCGTTTATGTCGTAGGTTTCGT
The DNA here is from genome assembly GCA_964561325.1 of uncultured Flavipsychrobacter sp. Taxonomy (GTDB): domain Bacteria; phylum Bacteroidota; class Bacteroidia; order Chitinophagales; family Chitinophagaceae; genus Nemorincola. Next base: position 2,774 of record CAZLPE010000211.1, on the reverse strand, counting down.
ATTCGTTGGTCTGAAATCCCGATGCCAGAAATTTAAGTTTCAGCTTAGAGGAGTCGGGATGGTAAGATGCCGATATACCGGCAAAGCGCGAATCGAACTGATCGAATTCGCTGCCGTTGTAAAACACATTGAGCTGGTAGGCCTGGTTGAGCACGCCAAAGCTCGATGTCTGCGTCTCGGGGAAGAACGTAAAGCGGTTGCGGGCGTAGTTGCCTATGGCTTCTACATCCCAGGTATTGTTTATGCGGTAGTTGAGCAGGGCCTGTATGTCTGTAAACGACGGATTGTAAATGCCCTTGGTGGGTTGCGACTGCAGCAGATATTGGTTGCTTTTTTGCCGCGCGCCTATCAGGTAGGTTAGCTTTTGGTTTTTAGATGCGCCCTCCAGGTGCAGGTTGGCGCCCAGCATGCTGGTCATCAGCGAGCCCGAGAAGTGCGTGGGGCGTTTGTAGGTTACGTCCAGCACGCTGCTCATTTTATCGCCGTACTTGCTCTGAAAACCGCCTACCGAGAAGTTGACATTATATACCAGATCGGGGTTTATAAAGCTCAGTCCTTCCTGCTGGCCTGTGCGCACCAGAAAGGGCCGGTATATCTCAAAGTCGTTTACATATACCAGGTTCTCATCAAAGTTGCCACCGCGCACACTGTATTGCGACGACAGCTCGTTGTGCGAGCCTACGGCCAGTTTTATAAGGCCCTCTACGCCGCCTATGGTGGTGGGCGCCATATTTACCGCATTCATGGGCAGGTATACGCTACCCACCTCAAACCGCTTATGCTGACTGGTAACGGTATGCACCTCCAGTACATTTTCTTTCAGCCTTACATCTATGGTGCGCGTTTCGCCGCTGGCCAGCGTCAGTGTTTTTCGCTGCATCTGGTATCCGGGAAAACCATAGATCACCGTTATGCTTTTGCCTGCGGGCATCTCAAACATATAGTAGCCCTTGGCATTGCTGTACGATCCGTATCCGGTCGCTTCGTTGGCAATCACCACCTGATCCAGGGGGGCGCCGCGCTCATCGCGTATTATACCGGTTATTATTGCTTTTTGCGCCCATGCGTTGGCGCAGGCAAAGAATAGTGCGATATAAAGAAATAGTTTTTTTTGAAGCATACCCCCTGTTAAACGGAATCAATTTATATTTATTTTCCCACCTGCTTCAGCTTTTTGATGGTGTCGTGCGGATTGGGCGACGAAAATACGGTATTGCCCGCCACCAGCACATCGGCTCCTGCCGCTACTATGCTTGCGGCATTGTCCAGGGTCACGCCGCCATCTATCTCTATAAGGGTGTTGGCGCCTGCATTGGTTATCATTTGTTTCAGATCCTGAATTTTGCGCAGCGTTTGGGGTATAAACTTCTGTCCGCCAAAACCCGGGTTTACGCTCATCATGCATACCACGTCTATATCCTCTATCACATCGGCCAGCAGGCTTATGGGGCTGTGCGGATTGATGGCTACGCCCGCCTTCATACCCAGGGCTTTTATAGCCTGCAGGTTTCGGTGCAGGTGGGGCGATGCCTCCAGGTGCACGCTCAGTATATCGGCGCCGGCTTTTGCAAATGCCTCAAAATACTTTTCGGGCTCCACAATCATCAGGTGCACATCAAAAGGCTTTGCCGCCGTTTTTTTCATAGCCGCTATTATGGGCATGCCAAAGGTAATGTTGGGCACAAAACGGCCGTCCATTACATCCAGATGAAACCAGTCGCCTTCGCTGGTATTGATCATTTCTATTTCGGCGCCCAGCCTTGTAAAATCGGCCGATAGCATAGAGGGGGCAATTATTGGCATAGTGTTGTTATATGTGTGGTTAATCGTTGTTGTTACTACTTGCTACCAGTCTTGGGTAGGTACTTTTAGCCTCCTAAGCGCTTCTTTGGGGCTTTCGTAGCCGGTATCCATGCGTATGGCTATGCGGTAATCGTTTATGGCATTTTTTACGCTGTCCAGCAGCTCAGCGCATAGTCCGCGGTTGAAGTAGGCCGTAGAGTTGCGCGGGTCTATTTTCGCCACCAGATCATATTGCCTGTAGGCTTTTTCTACAGAGTCCTGATCCAGAAGGATAACCCCAAGGTTGAAGTAGGCGTCGGGAAAATGACGGTTGCGCAGTATGCAGCGTTTGTACTCGGCCTTGGCGGCTACATAGTCTTTTTTTTGCTGGTAGTACACGCCCTTGGCAAACAGCGGTTTCACATCGTTGCTGTCTATCAGGTAGGCATTATCGTAGTAGCGTAGCGCCAGCGGGTCTTTTTTGGCGGCATACAGTCCGCCCAGTTGCATCATCGCGGGGCGGTAGTCGGGGGCTACGTTTAGCGTAGTCAGAAAGCTCGATATGGCCTTTGTAGTGTCTTGCATATCCTTGTATACCATGCCTTTCAGAAAATAGGCTTCCGGGTCGTATACATTGGCGCGCAGGGCTACGTTTATTTCTTCAAATGCTTTTTTGTAGTCTTTTATGTACAAAAACAGCTTGGCTATTTTCAGGTGGGCTTTTCTGTCGCCGGGGTTGCGGGTTATGGCTTTCTGTATCCACTCTACCGATGCGGTTATGTCTTTATGCTCAAACAGCAGATTGCCTACCGCGCTATAATATTCGGCCTTAGTAGTGTCGAGCGTAGCAGCAGTTTTGTAGTCTTTTAGCGCCAGCGAATCGAGCTGCATTTTATACAGCATATTGCCGCGCTCAAAAAAAAGGGCAGCATTATTGGGCGACTTGTTTATTTGTTCCGTTATTTTTTTCAGCTTGGGGTCGCTCTGAAAAA
>CAZLPE010000210.1:0-4352 GCA_964561325.1 uncultured Flavipsychrobacter sp. | reverse complement strand
CCGCGAAGACAGAAAATAAAGATAGGTTTAATATTTTATACTGCCAAGCGCTCGCATATGCCGCCGGTTACAAACCGGCTTATTTAGTTAGACACGAGTGATCCTGCGGAACACTCGCGCCAGATGATGAGACAAGCTAAAATACTTATGCACGGTCGTTTAGCATATACCGAAACTTGATAGCGCCGAAATGAAAAAATCCGGCCTGTACGCAGCGCCAATGGTGGTGCGTACAGGCCGGTAGCAGGTAGCAGGCATGCTTGATTAGTGTAAAATGTCGGTATCGCCCGGCGTTGTTTCGGCAAAGAAATTATCTACAAAGCCGCTAAACATAGGCGGCACTTTGGTGTGTATAAAGTCTTTCATTATCAGCACAGCCTGGCGCGCTTGCTCGTCGGTCAGGCCGGCTTTAGTTTTTAGTTGTTCTATTATTTCGTTCATAGCAGTTGGTTATTGTGTGCGGGTTTAGGCGGCTGCCATCAGTTCCAGTTTGGCATGTTCTACCATACGTTGCGCATAGTCGCGCGTCATGTGGAAAGTGCCGTCGTGCTTTTCAGACGGCATATCAAACATTGCGTCTGTTAGTATCATCTCGCAAATAGCGCGCAACCCGCGACCGCCCAGTTTGTACTGAATAGCTTTTTGCACCATATAGTCGAGCGCTTCGTCTTCTATGGTCAGTTTTATGCCTTCGTATTCAAACAGTCGGGTGTACTGTTTCACAAGGGCATTCTTAGGTTCGGTAAGAATGCGCTTCAGCGACGATGCATCGAGTGGATTGAGGTACGTTACAATCGGCAGTCGGCCCAGCAGTTCAGGAATCAGTCCAAAAGTGCGCAGGTCTTGCGCGTTTACATATTGCAGCAGGTTGGCGCGATCCAGATCTTTTGTTGCTTTTATAGCGTTGTAGCCTATAGAGGCCGTTTGCAGCCTGCGGGCTATCATTTTATCAATGCCCTCAAAGGCGCCGCCGCAAATGAACAATATATTCTGGGTGTTTACTTTTATCATTTTCTGCTCGGGGTGCTTACGTCCACCTTGCGGCGGCACCAGCACTTCCGATCCTTCCAGCAGTTTCAGCATAGCCTGCTGCACGCCCTCGCCGCTTACATCGCGGGTTATAGAGGGGTTGTCGCTCTTACGGCCTATCTTATCCAGTTCGTCTATATATACTATACCGCGTTCGGCAGCCTGCACATCATAGTTGCTCGCCTGCAGCAATCGCGACAGAATGCTCTCCACGTCTTCGCCCACATACCCCGCCTCTGTAAACACCGTAGCGTCTACTATAGCAAACGGCACCTGTAGCAGGCGCGCTATGGTTTTGGCGAGCAGGGTTTTACCGGTTCCGGTTTCGCCCACCATCATTATGTTCGATTTTTCTATCTCTACATCATCCTGCTGCGGCATGGTAAGCCGCTTGTAGTGGTTGTATATAGCCACAGACAGTACTTTCTTGGCGTCGTTTTGGCCTATCACATACTGATCCAGAAATTCTTTTATTTCGCGGGGCTTGTAGTTCTTGTTCTTTTGCAGTTCAGGTTTAGATTCTTCCTTCTTTACCTTTTCGCCTGTTGCTTCACTAAGCAGCGAATGTGCGTTTTCTATACACTGGTCGCAAATGTTGCCTTTTATGCCTGTGAAAAGGATATTCACATCGCTTTCTGATCTATCGCAGAAAGAGCATTTTTTTTCGGATTGTTTTGCCATTATGGAGTAGAACCTTCTATTTAGGGCGCAAAGGTACGGAAAAGGTTAATAGGTTTGAAACATCGCTTTATAGCGCTCCGTAAAGCAAATAAGGCGTATGCGCTACAAAAAAAGCCTCTGCGCGGGGCAGAGGCTTGCTATACTTTTGGGCTGCTATTATTAGTTGCCGCTAATGAAGTTGTTCAGTTCGGTTTTGCTGGCATCGAACGAGAATATGTTGCCTACTTTAAAGTAGTTGCCCGGATCGGTGGTTTTGCCGTAAGCAAATTTAGCGAAATCGAGTTTAGACGCTTCGAACGAAAACAGATTGCACAGCGCTATTACCTGATCTGTTGATACGCAATTGCTGCCTACAATAGTTTTAGCGGTAGATAGTTTTGTTTCATCAAAACTTGCTTTTTCTACAGTTTGTTTTGCCGACATAAAGCTGTTGCGATCCATAGGGTACTGGCAACGAGCCGGAGCAGGAGGAGGAGTATTGTAGCCGCCGTTGTCGTAAGATGTTGAAGTAGATGTAGTAGTGGTGCGGGTAGTAGTGGTTTGCGAAACGCCGCCATTCATAGTAGGGTCGGTTATGTTCACATTCATATTCACTCCGCCCATACCGCCGCTAATGCTTATTGTGCCGCCGCCTGCTCCGGGTTGGGTAGCGGTGGTGGTTACAGTTGTTTGCGTAACTGTGTTAGCCGGTGGCGCAGGCTGGCCGTAGTGCATTACATATACGTCTGGCGGAGGGTTGTAGTTAACCGGAACCGGAGTAGCGCCAAAGTAGCGCAGCTTGGGCTGGCCATCCTTAGTTTTTATTTTGTAGGTTACTTCCGCCCACTGGCTCGTGCCGGGGTCTTTTACAGGAATGCTCTTGGTAATTTCAGGTTTGCCGGGCGCTTCAAAAATTATTTTAGCGCTATAAAATTCGTTGGTCAGACCATCTATGCGCACATTGGTTTGCGCTACGGGGTTTTGTTTTATGCCGTTCAGCACCAGAAAAAAGCGATCGCCATCTTCAGAGAACACGGTTAGTGCACCCTGTGCAAAGGACAATACTGGTGAAAAAGCAATAAGGAAAAGTAAGGCAAATCTCAGTTTCATAAAAATACGTTTTGTGTTTGTTTGGCAAAAATAATGGTTTTTTTAATTACTATACTTTTTTGCAACTCTTGTGCCAAAACAAGCAATAAAAGTAGTTTTAACATTCTATACTGCCCGGTTTAAGCCCCTACTTATGCCCTGAAGGTAAGCGATATCCATAAATTAGGCCTATTTTTACCAGTAAACCAATTTGCCGGCAGGGCAGCAACATGCAATTGTACGAGATCATCACCATCATTATTTGCTTGGGCGCATTATTTGCCTATATCAATCAGCGGTTTATCAAGTGGCCGCCTACTATTGGTATTATGGTGTTGAGTATTGCTTTTTCGGGTTTGCTGGCAGTAGGGGGCAGGTTGCTGCCGCAGCAGTCGGCCGGGCTAATTGCCGCAATCAAGGCCATCGACTTCCACGGCCTGCTGCTCGACTGCATGCTTAGCTTTCTGCTTTTTGCCGGCGCCATACATATAGATGCCCAAAGTCTTAAGCGCGAGCGTTGGCCTATTATCATACTGTCTACCGTAGGTATTTTTATATCTACATTTTTGGTGGGTACGCTGCTCTACTGGCTGTTTGGCGCGTTTCATCTTGATGTAGGTTATATTTATTGTCTGCTTTTTGCCGCGCTTATATCGCCCACCGACCCCATAGCCGTACTGGCAATACTAAAACAGGCGGGCCTGCCCAAAAGTCTGGAACTGAAGATTGCGGGCGAGTCGCTTTTTAACGACGGTGTGGCAGTAGTGGTGTTCCTAACTATACTTGAGGTGGCCAAAACGGGCGTAGACCATCTTTCGGTAGCCGATATATCATTGTTGTTTTTACAAGAAGCCGGCGGCGGACTGCTGTTTGGGTTTGCGCTGGGCTATGCCGGGTATTGGGCGTTGCGCAGCATAGACAAGTATGAGGTGGAGGTAATGATATCGCTGGCAGTAGTAATGGGCGGCTATATGCTGGCCAATACGCTGCATACATCGGGGCCGCTGGCTATGGTGGTAGCTGGCATTGTGATAGGCAACAAGGCGCGCGAGAGCGGGGTGTCTGACCTATCTAAAGACTATCTGGACAAATTTTGGGAACTGACTGATGAAATATTGAACGCCCTGCTGTTTATGCTCATGGGGCTCGAAATGCTGGTTGTCAGTATAGATAAAACCCTGCTTATTATCAGTATCATCACTGTGGGCATTGCATTGCTGGCCCGGTGGGTATCTGTGGCGCTACCGGTAATGCTAATGCGCTACCGGCTGAAATTTGAGCAAAACGCGGTGGCAATACTCACCTGGGGCGGCTTGCGCGGCGGCCTCAGCATTGCGCTGGCGCTATCGCTGCCCAACGATATGCACCGCGATCAATTTGTATCTATTACCTATGTAGTGGTGGTCTTTTCCATAGTTGTTCAGGGGCTCACCATTGGCAAGCTCTACAAGCGCCTTGCTGCCAAACGGGGCTAAAGCAACGGTAACGGTATACTTAAATGTACTAATTACAGTTAGCGGCTTTTTACACATCTTATTGCCATGTAAGGGCTTAATACATTAGCGAGGGGTGAA
>CAZLPE010000209.1:0-4376 GCA_964561325.1 uncultured Flavipsychrobacter sp. | reverse complement strand
GGGGTTGCCGGCAGGCAGTGTGTAGGGGTATAAATAGTGGTTTAAAGGAAAAAGGACAGTAGTTTTCTGAAAAAATCGGGTTTTACCGGGGCTGGGCGCTTTTTTGTATTAGCGGCCGATATGAAGTTAACCAGCAGTTCGTGCTTGTGCTGTCTGCGCGTGGTTCTGAAGGGCGTTCTGCCTTTCTGCGGATTATCTGTTACAGGCGATTGGTTGGTTGATGAGGGCATATTTATGCTGCTTTTTTCGTTTCTATAAAAAATAGTTCGTCTTGCACTACTTGCAGGCCTATTTCGCGCAGCTTGGGGGCTACCGCTTCCTTATGTCGGTCGGCAAGTAGCTGGTCTTTGGCGGGCTCTACAGCGGTGCGCACATAATCGGGCAGTTTTGTTTTCAGTTGTATCAGTATGTTATTCCAGTCGGCGCCTTTTACAGGCTTCAGCCGGGGTGAGCCCAACCTGAAGCCTGCTATGCCATGCAGCGCGCCTATTGTGCGCCGCTTGCCAAACAACTGTTCTTTGTTGTTGAGGCAGTAAGCGTGCGCCGTATCAAATGCAGCGTTTTTTATTTGCGACAAGCACAACATTTCATCTTCGTATTTATCCATTACTTCTTTCAGGTCTGTATCGCGGCACAGGCACAACTCAGCTTCGCGGCGTTCGGCTACTGCATAGCGCGCCATGGCTTCCTCAAATTGGCGTTGCGATACATAAATGGTTTGTTTCATAGGGTTTCTGGTTTTCATACAGACGGGTTTTTTAGGTATAAGGTTTGTAAAACAGTTGTTATTACCACTATATTAACGATAAAGTAATAAAAACAGGGTGAAAAGCGGAAAATTATAGGGTTTGATTAATAAAATCTGTTGCGCTTACTGCTTTTTCAGGCGGCCAGCAGGCTTATTTTTTGCAGCATATGGTTTACTATCAGGGTAGCATATTTATCGCGGCTGATATCCATTATGTTCCATAGCTGGTAAAAAGCTGTAGCCTCGGCTCCGCTCAGGTTCAGCAGGTATTTTTCCTGGTCGCGTTTTAGTAGCGCGGCCAGTTTTACACGTAGCTCCAGCAGGTATTCGCGCAGCAGCAATTGGTGTTCGTTGGCCGGCGCAAACTCCTCGGTCATCTCTTCGCATATTTCTTTAAGGGCTTCTATGCGCTGCCGGCTCATATTTACTCTTACTCCTCTTTTCCAAGCCATTGGTTGATGCTTTTGAGTACTACATTATATTTTCGGGTAAATTCAGCGTCCTTGGTATAGATCAGGTTGTGGGCGCGCGCTATGCCATTAATCACCGACGAATGATCTTGCCCATATATAGCCGCTATTTGCGTAAGCGTAAACGACGGATAATACATGCGCAGAAAAAAGGCGCCTATGTGCCGCAGCTCGGCAATATTGTGCAGGCGGGTTTTCAGGGTGTAGCACTGCGGACTCATACCCAGGGCCTGGGCTATTACGTTCAGCATTTGCCGCGGCGTTTTTGCCGACTGCCCGGGCGGATACACCATAAGCGTAACATCCATACCGGTTTCGGTTTTTATGCGTTGCTGGGCGCTCCGCACTATTGTGCGGGCAGTATTGATTGGTTGGGCGGGTGCGTAATTCATATAGATATTTTTTGTTTTTTCGAAATAGTTGATAGCGGTTTATAGGTAAGCCTGTTTTATGGCATAGCGTCAGGCAGCTATTTTATAGTGCGCGGCTTGGTTTATGAGGCGCGTGGCATGGTGCAGGTTGTTGTTGCACTCTTCTTTTATGGCGGCTATGGCATCGTCGTCGGTTATGTTGTTTGCGCGGCACACCAGCGCCACATCGTGCGGCCCCAGGCTGCCCAGCGATATAAAGCGTCGGCCTATGCTTTTATATATTTCGTCATAGCCCGGGCGCTTTTCGTTTACGCCGTCCAGTATGCGTGTGCGCAGCCGGTCGTCGCCCATTATTACTATGCCTGCGCTGCCCAGGGTATTGTTGGCCAGTATCACGGCCAGGTGCAGCACGCGGTCTTTTAGCTTGTGCGCGTCGTCCAAAATAAAGAGCGGTTCATCGCGCTCGCGTATAAAATCTGCAAACTGCTGCATCATTTCCGGAACGGTTCCCTTGGCTGGCTGGCCGGCGCTGTGGAGCAACGCCGCCATAAACGATTTGCGATTGTAGTACTCATTGCCGGCTATATAAAATGTGTCGGCGTTTTCGCGGGTGTAGTGGTGAGCGGTAAACGTTTTACCCAGTCCGCTGGCTATGGCTATGCCGTAGGTCATGCGGTAGTGTTGGGCGTCGGCGCATAGTATGCGCAGCAGCAGGTAGGCGCCGGTATCGGCGGGCTTCCATTCGGTGTCTACGCAGCCTACCTGATGTGCAATATGTATCCAGAGCTCGTCGCTCAGCGATGCGCAATTGTTGTTGCGCAAAAGCGAAAGCGTAGATACGCTGACGCCATAGAGCGATGCGGCAGCTTGCGCCGGCGTATCGAAATTGTTGATATAGCGGAGCAATGCTGCCCGTGCTTTTGATTTTTGTTCGTTTGTCATAGCGGTAGTTTTTGGTTTATTGTTTTGATAGTTATGGTTTATTAATTTGTATAGACAGTTTAGACAATTTTGTTGACAATTATTGACTTCATTTCGTAATTTTGACCTGTTTCGGCGTCATCAACGCTACAAAGGTATTCCATAAAAACGCACAATTCCAAATTTTTTGGATATTTTCTTATAAATTTGCACCATGTACTTAGCGAGCAACTTAAAATTTTTGCGGAAGAAAAACGGCAAAACCCAAGATGGGCTTAGCTCTGAATTGAAAATAGGCCGCACAACCATAGCCAACTACGAAGCGGGCGTAAGCGAACCCAATGTAGATACGCTGCTGGGCTTTGCCAATTTTTATGGAATAACGATAGACGAACTTTTGTCAACAAACATGGAGGCCGCACATAAACAGGGCAAAAAACTGCCTGCGCCCGCCATAGGCGCTACTACAGGCGGCGGCTACAACGGGCTGCCCCGCATAATAACCGTAGACAGCAAGGGCAACGACAACATACTGTATGTGCCGGTAAAAGCGCGCGCCGGCTACCTGTCGGGCTATGGCGATGTGGAGTTTATGGAGAGCCTGCCCAGCTTTCGGCTGCCGGGTCTCAACAATGCCACTTACAGGATGTTTGAGGTAGACGGCCCATCTATGGCGCCTAATGTGCTGCATGGCGACCGCATAATAGGCGAGTGGATAGACGATCTGGAAAAAATACGCGACAACCGGGTATATGTGGTGGTGCACAAGGGCGGCGTAGCGGTGAAGCGGGTGCTGAACCGCCTGAAAGAACGCGGAAAGCTATACCTGAAATCGGACACGATAGCCCACAGACACGAGTTTCCGATAGTGGAAATAGATCCGGAAGATGTAGCTGAGGTATGGTACGGACGGATGAAAATAAGCAGCGACTTCAGCGAGCCCGCCGAAGTATATCATCGCCTTGCCGATCTGGAAACCGATGTTATGGAAATGAAACGAATGTTTACTGATAAGAAATAACCAATCGCGCCATAGGAAGGTGCAGATATAGCGGCTTTTTTATTCACTTTATGTGCACAACCCCGCTACAGGCGGTGCGCGGCTATACATAGGCAAAATATATACCCTACATTTATCGCGCAAAAAGCATTGGCGCTACATGAGCATTCTGCATGATTTTTTCGACAGGCGGTTAATATTGAACGGGTTGGTGTTTGCCCTGCCTGCTAGTGCGCTTATATTGTGGCGCGCCACCTATACCGAAAATATTGCTTACTTCAGCGCAGAGGGCGCCTACCTGTTTGCCGCATTTGTAGGCATTTTTTTTCTGCTGTATATACTGTTGTTTTTTATACTGTTTCTGCTAAGCCGCGGCGAGCAAAAACACGACGACTAACGGCCGCCTGTAGGGTCTAAAAGATCGTTGTATTCGGGATGCTTCTGCATATAGGCGGTCACATACGGGCAGTATACCACAATCTTCAGTCCTTGCTGCCGCACATAGTCGAGCACATATTTTACCAGCTCTGCGCCAACGCCCTTGCCTCTGTGGGCCGCCGGAGTAACCGTATGCATCAACACCATGCTCCCCTTTAGCCACCTGTACTCTACAGTTGCTATCTCGCCATCGGGCAGGTGCGCTTCAAACTTAAAGTTTCTTTTGTTGTTTACTATTTCCATAATCTGCGCTTTAGGGGCGGTATGCAAAACTAAGGAATAGTTGCCTTAACCATTGATACAGCTGATTGCTTTTAAGTGTATCTGAATGGTAGGCGTATTAGTTTCTGAACCTTGATTTTTTTGATTGTAGGATAGTCTTGATCGTTTTTTCTGTCTGAACCGCTGGTTACGCTGATGGTTTTGAT
>CAZLPE010000208.1:0-4384 GCA_964561325.1 uncultured Flavipsychrobacter sp. | reverse complement strand
AATAGTCTTTCATAGTCCCGATAAAGGCCGGGCGAAAATAGTGTTTTTTGGATTGGGATTTGACCAGTGAACAATCCGATATTATTTAGTTCTCGATAGTTTCGTCATCAATTCTTTCAACTGACGTTCATTGAATCGAATAGTTAGCCCTGATTCTATGTTACTAATCGATTTTTCTATTCTTCTATTCGCTTCCTCCTGTGTTTCCTCATACAATCGTTGTTTCTTTGTGTTACTACCTTTTATTGTTTTTTCACTTGAAATTAGTTTGTATTCATGTTTCATAAATTGATTTAATTCGCTAAAACTATCATTTTTTTGAATATTTTTTGTTATATAAAGATAGATTTTAAATTTTATTACTGAAATGAGGATTTGGTTGCTGTTATTTCTTTTGTGTTTTGGTGTTGCCTGTCATGCGCAGGGACGTAAAAAGACAGTTATTATTGATTCAGTTACTGGGCAGATACGGCATTTTAAGATTGAGCTGAATAATTCTTTCGACGATGCACTACTATACTCTAATTACTTATCCGAAAAGAGTGATAAAGACACCCTGCTAATGAATGTAATTGCAATTGCAGAACATGTTTACGTAAATGATATACTTTGTTTTTCAATTGATGATAACGGCGGCTGCTTATCAATTGAAAATCTGAGCAAATATCCAGAAGACACCTTGAGGATAAGTAGGATTAATTTATACAAAAACTGCTTTCCTGATACCATAATTACAGATAAATATTTCTATCGGATTTATATAAACGATACTGGTGGGCAAGACCAGAGATTTGTTAAAAAGAAAAAATATTTAAGATTTGCGTCAAAGAAAAGACATTGCTTATTACCTACTAAATCCGAGATATTAGTCAACGGAATTCGTTATGTTGTAAACTTTACCATTGTAAAAAATGGAGGATCAATAACGGTGGGTCATGGCACTTACAACACTTTTTTTAGACGAAATAATCGAAAGAGACGTGAAATAGGTAAATCACACAACTATTTTTGGTTCCAAAAAAATATTGTTAAACATAATTTAAAAGGGAAAATCATGCTGTAGTGCCCCCACAGTTCCGAGCCTCCCTCGATGCCCTTAGTCTTCCGACTAAGGGTTGCACGGATGCCTGTCTTCCGACCGGCGAATATGTACATTCCGCAGTTCCATTGTTCTATAAAAATTGACCGATGTAGCTGGTTTAGTCCACACACCGGTCAGGAGACCGGCTTCCGAGTAGCCGTAGTCCGAAGACTACGAACATCGGTGAGGAAGCGGAACGCTTCCATAATTTAGATCCGAGCGAGGCTCAGATCTGTGGTATTACTTATTCTAACTACTCTAATCCCCCCTCCCCAATAGACGCAAACTATCTGCTAATATTACCGATAGCCCATAATTGCGTAATTTGCACCTACAATGAGTACGCAGGTTAAAAACAGGTCGGCAGGTAATATAGAGGTGTTGGGCGCAAGGGTGCATAACCTTAAAAACATTGATGTAAGTATTCCTAAAAACAAGCTGGTGGTTATTACCGGCATAAGCGGCAGCGGCAAGTCGTCGCTGGCGTTCGACACCATTTTTGCAGAGGGGCAACGCCGCTATATGGAGAGCTTTGCGGCCTATGCCCGCCAGTTTATGGGCGACCTGGAGCGACCAGATGTAGACAAAATAACCGGTCTTTCGCCTGTAATATCTATAGAGCAAAAAACTACCAACCGCAATCCACGGTCGACAGTGGGCACGGTTACAGAGGTGTACGATTTTATGCGCCTGCTCTATGCCCGCGTTGCCGATGCCTATTCTTACAATACCGGTAAGAAAATGGTGAAGTTTAGCGAGGAAGAAATAATAGCCCACATTCAAGACAATATGGGCGGTAAAAAAATAATACTGCTTGCGCCTATTGTTCGCGGCCGTAAAGGACATTACCGCGAGCTTTTTGAACAGCTACGTAAGCAAGGCTACCTGAAAGTTAGGATAGACGGCGAGATAACCGATCTTAAAGAAAAAATGCAGGTAGATCGCTATAAAATACATGATATAGAGCTTGTTATAGATAGATTGCTGGTGAAGACCGCCGAGCAAACACGCCTTAGCCAGAGTGTACAGAAAGCGCTGCAAATGGGCAAAGACCTGTTGTTTATAGCCGATGCAGAGACTAACCATATTTCACAGTACAGCAAACAACTCATGTGCCCCGAAACCGGGCTATCTTACGAGGAACCTTCGCCCAATACATTTTCGTTCAACTCGCCTTATGGGGCCTGCCCTAAATGTAAGGGTCTTGGCGCCATATACCAGATAAACATGGATGAGGTATTGCCCGACCGGAATAAGAGTATATCAGACGGTGGAATAGCGCCATTAGGCAGCGAGCGCGATTCCTGGGCTTTTCAGATGGCTACAACGCTGGCAAAAAAAAATAAAATTTCGCTTACGTCGCCTATAAAAGATCTGCCAGAAAACCAACTCAATATATTACTTTACGGCAATGAACAAGGCGTTATCACCTACATTGCCGACGAAAAGCCGGAGTATCACGAAGCCGTAGTAAAGCACAATTACGAGGGCATTATCAACATGGTGTTGCGTTGGTTCAACGAAACTTCTTCAGAGAGTATTAGGTCGTGGGCGGAAGGCTTCATGGCGCTCAATAAATGCCCCGATTGCAATGGAGCACGCCTTAAAAAAGAAAGTCTGTTCTTTAAACTTGATGAGCGCAATATTTCTGATCTGTCGGCTATGTCGTTGCAGCAACTGATGGATTGGTTTGTGGGGTTAGAACAACGGATAAGCGCCAAACAAAACACCATTGCAAAAGATATATTAAAGGAAATAAGAGACCGGCTGCATTTTTTGCTCGATGTAGGTTTGCACTACCTAACACTAGATCGGGCAACGCGCACATTGAGCGGCGGCGAGTCGCAGCGCATCAGGCTGGCAACGCAAATAGGTTCGCAACTTACCGGCATTACCTACATCCTCGACGAGCCCAGCATTGGCCTGCATCAGCGCGATAATATGCGCCTTATCAATGCAATGAAAAGCCTTCGCGACAGCGGTAACTCAGTATTGGTGGTAGAGCACGACAAAGATATTATGCTGGCGTCCGATCATTTGATTGATATTGGCCCGGCGGCTGGCACACATGGCGGCCGCGTAGTAAGCGCCGGGGCGCCTGCCGAGATATTGTTGCAAAACACCACTACTTCGCGATACTTAAACCATACCCTAAATATAGAAGTGCCTGCCGAACGTAGGAAAGGCACAGGAAAAAAACTGAGCATTACTGGCGCAACTGGCAATAATCTTAAGGATGTATCCATTGAATTGCCGTTGGGTACTTTTATTTGCGTAAGCGGTGTGTCTGGTAGCGGCAAGAGCACCCTTATAAACGAAACACTCTACCCTATTCTGGGCAAGCATTGCTACCACAACTTTAAACAGATGCCCATGCCCTTTGTTAGTGTATCGGGTCTGGAGCATATAGATAAGGTAATAGAGATAGACCAAAGCCCTATAGGGCGCACGCCGCGCAGCAATCCCGCTACTTACAGCGGCTTTTTCAACGAAGTTCGTCAGTTGTTTGCACAGGTGCCAGAGGCTAAAATAAGAGGTTATACAGCAGGTCGTTTCTCCTTCAATGTAAAGAGCGGCCGGTGCGAGGAATGTCAGGGCGGCGGTATGCGCACCATAGAGATGAACTTTATGCCCGATGTGTATGTGCATTGCGAAAAATGCAACGGCAAACGCTATAATCGCGAAACGCTGGAAATAAGGTACAAAGGCAAATCTATTGCCGATGTGCTGGACATGACGGTTGATGAAGCTGTAGAGTTTTTTGTGAATGTGCCCTTCCTCCATCGCAAAATAAAAACGCTGCAAGATGTAGGTCTGGGATATGTAACCCTCGGACAAAGCGCAGTAACGCTTTCGGGCGGCGAAGCCCAGCGCGTAAAACTCGCTTCAGAGCTTTCTAAGCGCGATACCGGACAGACCATTTACATTCTGGATGAGCCTACCACCGGTCTCCATTTTGAAGATATCAGGCATTTGTTGCTGGTGCTCAACAGGCTTGTAGACAGGGGAAATACGGTGCTGGTTATAGAGCACAACCTTGATGTGGTAAAGGTGGCAGATTATGTAATAGATATGGGCCCCGAAGGCGGCGGCGGCGGCGGCACAGTAGTAGGCAGCGGCACGCCAGAAGATATTGCTGCAATAAGGGAGAGCTATACGGGCATCTTCCTGAAAGAAGAGTTGAGCTATGGAATAGCGAAAAGCAACTACTAAATAAACAAAAGCACAAGCAACTGATAGTTGTTTAATACACTCTTTATCAGTTACTTGTGCTTTATTGCTTAATGTTATTGTACTACAGAA
>CAZLPE010000207.1:0-4464 GCA_964561325.1 uncultured Flavipsychrobacter sp. | reverse complement strand
TGCGGGTGAAAATGAATGTTTCAACAGCAGTGTCGGTAGTGGCGTTGCTCATAAATTTGTAACGCATATAATGCGTACCATAGCTTGTAGCCGTAGAAAGGTCGATAAGCATGTGGAAATCGCCCACGCCATTGCTGTACGCTGCAGAAGTTTTTACTTTACCAGCGCCGCCAATTGGCAACAAGAGCGATGATGGATAACAGTTGTAGTTATCGCATGCCTGAAACAATGGTTTCCAATCGTCCGGGAAGTCGGTTGCAGATACTTTCCAGTCGATAGTGAAAGGCGTTGTGGTAGTTATAGTAAGGAAGTTGTTTAAAGTAGCAGCGCCTGTAGCTGTAGACCATACGGTGTCGTGAGCCGGCACTATAGACTGCGCTTCAGACTTAGCAGCGCCAAAAGAAAGGGCAGCGCCAAGCATAAGAGTAAGGAGTTTTTTCATCGGGTATATTTTCACGTGAAGTTAAGTACAAATTTTATTGTGTCAAAATAAATTATTTTTTCCAGAGATTTTAACATTTTTTAGGAAACTTATCCACAAGGGTTGAAAAGTGTATGTACAGCATGCATTTGTGTGTGCGTGGGGTACTGATTTTAATAAAATTGGCCTGATGTTTTGAAAATCAGGCCAATTAGGTATTATGTAAAATATTATTAGTGTCCGGCTGGGGCGCTCATATCTGCAGATGATACTTCTTTCCATGTAGGTTTAAAGTCTTTCTGGAATGCATCCCAAGCTTTGTGTTTGAAGGTATTATCGCCGAAATAGGTCAGGAACATTTCCATTTCTTTTACGCCATGATAGCCGCTTATGGGGTTTGGGCTTTGGAAGTTTTCGAGGAAGAAAACGCTGGTAGGATATCCCATTTGACCTTTAAGCAATTCTACGGCGAGTGTATTGGCTTTAAATTCTGGTTTGTAGTAATATTTTTTACCTAATAAGGTAATAGTGTCCTGACGTTCTGCATTAAATTTGAAAGCGTAGAAATTAGCATTCATATAGCGCACTACATCGGGGTTGGTGAAAGTGCCTACATCCATTTTTTTACACCATCCGCACCAGTCTGTATATACATCCATATACACTTTTCTGGGTTCTTTTGCCATGCGTTCCTGTATTTCGTCGAGCGAGAGCCAATTGATTTCTGTGTTGGATTTTGCGTTAGCGGCCTTTTTAGCGGTCGTCTTTTTTTTGGCGGTCTGGGCAATAGCTGTAACGCTGGCAGAGGAGCTTATCAGTAGTGTGGATAATGCAAGAAGCAATACACGTTTCATTGATTGTTGTATTTTAGAAACGAATTTACAATTATTCCATGTAGTTTTGACGAACAGGCGTAAATATTTATGATAAAGATAGCAATTGCAGTGACGGGAGCGAGCGGGTCGATATATGCGAAAGTATTGTTGGAGCAGTTGCAGCGACTGAGCGGACAGATAGCGGAAGTGGGCGTGGTTTGGAGCGCAAACGCCTATACGGTATGGGAGCACGAGTTGGGGAATAAAGATTATGAGCGGGTACCTTTTAAGATATGGGACAAGAACGATTTTATGGCTCCTATAGCTTCAGGAAGTTCATCGTATAGTGCGCTGATTATATGTCCGTGTAGTATGGGCACGTTGGGGCGTATAGCCGCGGGAATAAGCAATGACCTGGTGACGCGAGCGGCCGATGTGATGCTGAAAGAGCGCAGGAAGCTGATATGTGTGGTCAGGGAGACGCCTTATAACCTGATACAACTAAGGAATATGACCGCAGTGACGGAGGCGGGCGGAATAATTTGTCCGGCTACGCCATCGTTTTACAGCAGACCCGCCACAATGGATGAAATGGCGTATACGGTGATACAGCGTGTGTTGCAACTGGCCGGGCTGGATACCGGCGGCTACAGGTGGGGAGAGGAATAGACCGGTAGGTAGCAGAGGTAAGGATGGTTGCGCATATTGGATGCCAGCTTGTAGGCTGTGAGGGAGTTTTAGCAACAATTGCACTTTAAATATATGAAAATTATTTAATGCGATACTGATTTGAGCGTCGGCGTTAAGGCGTAGTAGCGCACAAAATAAACACAGGTACCAATAAGGTATAAACTGCTGATACCTATGGGATTGGATGGGAATAAAAATACATGATATGCGCTACGGGATACATGATAGCGACAAATACGTATTGTTATAAAAACGTGATTTGCAGCGTGCGAAAATGGTAATCATCTTTGTGCAGCAAAACAACGAAATCCCTATCATGACCGAAAAATTCAGGAAAATAGACAGGCCTTATGTGCTGTCGGACAGCAGCGTAAACGAGTACGGATTCAGATTGCTGACGGAAGGATACCAGTTAGGAATGTATCAGAAAAATCCGATTGGCTACTATATGCATCGCCGGGAAGACGGTATTGCCGTGAAATGGGAGGATCTGCGCATAGAGGGCGATCAGGTGGTGGGCGTACCGGTGATCAATTTATCGCACAGCAGAGGAGAGCAAATATGCGACGAAGTGGAAAACGGATTTTTGAATGCGGCATCGGTGGGACATATTGTGGTGCTGGAATATAGTACCGACCCCGAAATGCAATTGCCCGGACAAACCGGCCCCACTATAACCAAGTGGTATAACAAAGAGTGCAGCCTGGTGGACATACCCGGCAATGGCAATGCGCTGACCTGCCTGTATGATGCGCAGGAGCAAAAGATCAATCTGATGGATCTGAACGTGGCGCTACCCCTGATGCAGACAAAGCATGTGGATGCGATTAAGGAACTTTGCGGCGCACTAAACATGGCAGATACTACTGACGGGCGCACACTGGTAGCAGCTGTGCAAGACCTGATGACCAAGACCACAGCGCTGGCTGCTGATAACCAAACGCTGGCAACGCAGGTAGCCGAACTGAACCAACAAATCAGGGAGCAGGCCGCAGCCAATGCCAAGTATGAAACCAACCAACTACTGGAAGAAGCGCTGGCGGCAAGAAAGCTGACAGTAGCGATGAAGAACCAGCTTGCAGCAGACTATGGAACAAATGCCGCTGGCTTGCGGCTGCTGCTGGCTGCCATGCCTGCCTACCGCAGTATAACAGAACTGCTGCAAACAAAGCAGGCCGAGGCGGAGGAGCTGCAATGGACATGGGACGACTATGAGCGCAACGACCCAAAAGGTAACAAATTGCGGGAGCTGAAAGCAAGCAATCCGGAGCGTTACAGAGCGTTGTTTGACCGAAAATTTGAGACTGGCTCGTAGGGCAGAAGCCAATACCCGGAAAGGAAATTGGCGTTCTCTACACAGCAAATAAAGCAACTAATTTGAGCTGAAGTAAGTATATGTAAAGGCATGTAGCCTAAAAGACAACCGTTCGGTCTGTGCCAAACTACAATACACTGTTATGGAGCGGGCTTTTCCGAATGATTTGCAAGAACCAATTGGCCCGCATATAAAATCTGCATAACAATTACCCACACATTTAAGTATTTGTAAAAGCCCTCATAAAGCGGCTCTGGCGCTACTATGTGCGTAAGAGTAGAAAAGCATAACGATAGTAGCGGCAGAGCGCCACCTTTCCTAAAAAACCGAGGCGGCACGATTTAGTGTGAGCAGTAAAAGGGCAGCCTGAAGAACAATATTCTAAAAAGTTTATTCACCAAAAACAAATAACAATGGCCATCCAAAAGGAGATCTGGCAGGACCACATTGAGGGGAACCTGTTTAAGAACAATGAATTTTTATTGGCGTCGACAGACGCCGGACAGTATGTGCTGAACGGTAAAGTAGTGCATATACCACAGGCGGGCGCCCTGCCAACAATAGCAAAGAACCGCAGCAGTGTGCCAGCGGTAGTGGTGCAGCGCACAGACGCAGACATAACTTATGTGCTGGATGAGTTTACCACCGACCCTATACTGATACCCAATATAGAGGCTTATGAACTGAGCTATAGCAAGCGCGAAAGTGTGCTGGGAGAATATGAAGCGGCGTTGCGACAAACAGTAGCAGACAATCTGCTGGTGAGCTGGAGCCCCGGAGGCGGCACGGGAGTGGTGGTACGCACTACCGGCGCCGCAACAGCCACCCACCTGCCCGGCACCACCGGCAACCGTAAAAAACTAACAGTGACCGACCTGAAGAATGCACAACTGCAACTGAACAAGCAGAACGTGCCGATGGAAGGCAGGTATGCATTGCTGAGCGCGGATATGTTTCAGCAACTGACAGACGATATGTCGGCAACGCAGTACCGCGATTTCAGCGCCGCTTACGATGTTAAGGACGGCGTTTTGGGCAGGTTGTTTGGTTTTCAGATAATGATGCGCGGCACAGTGGCTACCTACGACAATGCAGTAGCGCCTCAGGTGAATGCATTTGGCGCAACGCCAGATGATGAGGACAACGACGGTGTGCTGTGCTGGCAGATTGGCGCTGTGGAGCGAGCGCTGGGTCAGGTATCGTTTTTTGAGCGCATAGGCGAC
>CAZLPE010000206.1:0-4537 GCA_964561325.1 uncultured Flavipsychrobacter sp. | reverse complement strand
CAATCTATGATGCTATGCCCATGTCGGCAAGTATGGGGGCTATAAAGTCGGTGAGCTCTTTTACATAGGCCGGCGAAAAATCGAATTTAATACCAGCCGTTTGGTACAGCTCGCCAAGAGTTTTGGTGTAGCCCAGACTCAGCGCCTGCATATAGTTGCTCAGCGCCTGGTCTTTATCTGTGCGGTACTGGCGCCACATAGCCAGTGCGCCCAGTTGCGCTATACCGTACTCTATATAGTAAAAAGGCACCTCAAACAAATGCAGTTGTTTTTGCCAGAAGTTGGCGCGGTATTCTTCAAAGCCCGTCCAGTCGGTAATACCGGTCGAGAACTCGCCCAGTATCTGCAGCCATGCCGCTTCGCGGTCGGCTACGGTATGTCCGGGGTGGGTGTATAGCCAATGCTGGTATTTGTCTATCGTCGCTATCCAGGGCAGCACGGTTATTGCGCGCTCCAGTTCTTCCAGTTGTGCGCGGCGCAACTCGCCTGCATCGGTAAAAAATTCATCCCAATGCTCCATAGAGAATAGCTCCATGCTCATGCTGGCCAGTTCGGCAATCTCCATGGGGTATTCCTTAAATGCCGTTAGCGGCAGCGGGTGCGCCAGAAACGAATGAACGGCATGGCCGCCCTCGTGCATCATGGTTATTACATCGCCTACAGTGCCGGCGGCGTTCATAAATATAAACGGCGCTCCTGTTTCGGCCAGCGGACAGTTGTACCCGCCGGGCGCCTTGCCCTTGCGGCTCTCCAGATCCATTCGGCCAATATCCTTCATGGTTTGCAGGCAGCCGCTGAAGTAGCCGCCCAGCCTGTTGAACACCGCTATAGTTTTGTCGCACAGTTCGGCGCCGGTGGCAAAAGGGTGCAGCGGCTCAATGCCTACCGGCTCGGCGTCGCCGTCCCAGGGGCGCATATTGTCCAGCCCCAGCCTGTTTTGGCGGTTGCGCACCAGCAGCGCCTGTAGCGGCACAATATGCTCGCGCACCGCATTATGAAACGCAAAGCAATCATCTACCGTATAATCGAATCTGCCCAGCTCTCTGAACTTGTAGTCGCGGTAGTTTTCAAAACCTGCATTTACGGCTATTTGCTGGCGCACAGCCAGCAGCTTGTCAAACAGTTCGTTGAGTTTATCCTTGTCTTGCAGCCTGCGGCCTGCCACCTTGGTAAACACCGCCTCCCTCAGGCTGCGGTCGGGGCTGTGCAAGAAGCGGGCAGCCTGTTGCAGCGTATATTCTTTGTCATCAATGGTTACCCCCATAGCGCCCGATATTACCCCATATTGTTGCGCCATCAGGTTCATATCGGCCTGCAGGGCCACGTTTTCCTCGCGGTATAGTTTGGCGGCATTGTCTACGCTGCGCAGATACGGGAAGAAAACGCTCTTATCCAGCTCTTGCGTGTAGGGGCAATCCAGCAGTTTTTTGTTTAGTTCAAAGCTATACGGCTTTATTTTGGGCTCTATCTCCATGCAGAAATAGGTAAATGCCGCTTCATACTCGGCATTGGTCGTATCGCAGGTCATTTTTATCTGTCGCCAGCAGGCGTCTTCGCTTATCACCGCTTCCAGCTCGCTCACATCGGCCAGCCATTGCTCCAGCTCCGTTTTATTATTCAGTACGCGCACCTTTAGCTCTTCGTAGTAGGGTTGCAGGGCCTCCCAATTAGTAAGTGTAAAATCGGCAGGCAAAAAGGTTCTTTTTTTCTGCACCAGCGGCACAAATGATCTGTTCATAATCTTGATTTTCGTTCTGCAAATTACGTGGATTGAGGGAAAAATGGGTGTTGTATTTTGGGGTGGGGAGATGTGTAATGCAGGACGACACAACAATTGTGTGATTTATACTTAATACGGCAATTATTGCCCATTCAATGGTTTGGAGACTGGGTTACGTATTGTGCGGAGCGGGAGAATACGAATATCTGAAACACATGCAACGCATGTATTTCAAATAATCTTCATCAAGCGGGATACGGTTTTGACTATTCCGGTATATCTTCCACCAATACTAAGTTGTTGCGTTTGTCGTAGTAGGCGCAGGTCATTTCAGTCAGGCGTACCACCCACTTCTCAATGCCGCATGTGGCACAAACCTTACAAAATGACATATAGTCTGTTTTGCCTTGTTGGTGCGCGCTCAAATCTGCTCTGAATGCATCGGCATTAGTTTCGTCGGCAATGAGTAGTGCGCTGTATTTTGCGCCGCTGCCAGCCCAATTGTTGTTACTGTCATAGTAGTCGGTATGTCCGTCGGCTACATATGTTTCATAAAGTGTCACTCCAAGTTTCTTTATTTCCTGGATGTACTTTGGGAAATCTGCGCCTGATTTTATTTTCGCGTGCGCCGTTTTGATCTGTTCAATCGTGAAATTCGTTACTGTTGTCATAATTTGTTTGCTTGTTGTGTGCCATGCCGGGCATCGCACAGAGGTTACCACTTAGTTGATAGCGCAAACATAGTACGGCCCCAATGCGTGGAATTGTAAAAAATCGTCGATTTATGAAAAGCGCCTCATGCGCTCGGGTGTATTGCCGGTATACTGTTTAAATGACCTGATGAAATGTGCCTGATCGAAAAAGTTATTATCGTAGCATATTTCAGACAGCGACTTTTCCTTGCCCATGTCTTGCAATACGGTGTTAAATCGTACGATTGATGCGAATTTCTTAGGGCTTGCGCCAACGAGCTTCCTGAATCGCTTTTCGAATGCGCTTTGGCTTATGTAAAGCTGCTTATGCAGGTCTGTAATGCTAATATTGCCTTTTGAATTGTAAATAAGTTGAACAGCGCCGATAACCAGCTTATCCGTATCTTTCTTCTTCAACTGTCTGAGAAAGAAATTTTCTACAGCCCTAATGCGCTGTTGGTCCGAATCGGCTGTTACCAGCACGTCTTCCAGAGCGGCCACTTCATCTTTGTGAAAAAGGTTATCGAGCGAAATACTCTGGTTAAAAAGCTCGTGGGCGGGGCAGGAAGAAAAATGAGCTAATCCTGTTTCTGTAAAGTAAACCAGAATGGTACCAATACCGGGTGTGCTCCGGAACACCTTCACGCTATCCGCAATACCCGTAATACCCGCAGACGATAATTTGTTCTCACTATCAGTAGCTACCGAAGCAAGCTGTCCGCTGTACTGGAAGCCGACCACTAATCCCGTAGAGGGGAATACCTTGTACGTACTGGCCTCCGAATTTTCAGAAATAACCATATACTTTATGTATGGTCTTAAATTCTCACTCGGTATTACTTTATCGAATCGCATAGGTGGCCAGCTCAAATGTAAGTATCGTAGTTCGAAAGTTGTTCTGTCGTCCCGGCAAATAAGAGCGCGGGCGCGATGTGACAACGCGCTACGGTTATGTGGGTGGGAGAAGAGGGTGGGTACAAAAGCTTGAAGAAAACAAGTGGTTTATGTGGTATGCTGCACAACATGCCGAATAGGCTATTAACTTCTTGTATATTGGGTATCAGGAACCGGACGAAATAAAACTAATGCATTAGTCTCTTGAACTTAGGGATGACAATTGTGTTTCGATTAATAAAACGTATTACTACCAAGCTGGAATTTGTGCATCGGAATCAACATATTTAACTAAGATATTTAATACTTTACAAGAAGAAATCAACCTATTCATGAAAATAGAATCCCGCTTCATAATAAATTGAGAGCCTAATGAGTCTTCACTTCCTATAGCAATATCTGTCTCTTTGGCTAATGATTTTAGATTTTCCAGAAGATATCGATGTTCTTTCTTGATGTATAAATTTGTAAAAAGACTGGGTGTCTCTTCTAACATAGGCTTACCATATCGCTGCAAAAGTTGGTTTTTCTTTTGGGTAATGCGCAGCGCTTTCTCTTTTTCGATCTCCTGATTGACGCAATCATTACACATCATAAATACCCCATTAAAGCTAAGCGATCTATTATTATTAAAATAATAATCGTCTATATGCTCAAATTCGCCGTTGTATGCTCTATACCAAATAGCCCCTTCAACAACTTTACGAAAAACAGCAGTCCCACCTTGATCTAAATTAAATCCTAATGGTCCTGCCTCTGTTTTGTAGTACACTGTAAATAAATCAATGTCTAACTCAATTCTTGAATATTCGTCGTTTGGACTATAAGGTGAAATGTAAATACTCATGTTTTGCTATTTGTAAGGTATAACTTTTGATTCGCCTGCACGATTTTTTGAATGGAAGTGACCACCGTTGTGATGCTCCGGAACACCTTAACGCTATCCGCAATCCCCGTAATACCCGCAGACGATAATTTATTCTCACTATCAGTAGCAACCGAAGCAAGCTGTCCGCTGTACTGGAAGCCGACCACTAATCCCGTAGAGGGGAATACCTTGTACGTACTGGCCTCCGAATTTTCAGAAATAACCATATACTTTATGTATGGTCTTAAATTCTCACTCGGTATTACTTTATCGAATCGCATAGGTGGCCAGCTCAAATGTAAGTATCGTAGTTCGAAAGTTGTTCTGCCGTCCCGGCAAATAAGAGCGCGGGCGCGATGTGAC
>CAZLPE010000205.1:0-4547 GCA_964561325.1 uncultured Flavipsychrobacter sp. | reverse complement strand
CCCTAAATTCAGCAAGGAGCGGATAGTGTGGCATGGCCGTTTATTATGCCTTCCTCAGCAGCACATTGGCGGTAGCTACTATGCCTTGTTCGCGGCCTATAAAGCTGAGCTGCTCGGTGGTAGTGGCTTTAATGGAAACATCGTCGGGCGATATGTTGAGGATGGCGGCTATGGCAGTGCGCATATCGTCTACATACTTCCTTATTTTAGGGGCTTGCAGCAGTATGGTACTGTCTATGTTTACCAGCGTGTAGCCGCGCTCGCAAACCAACTGGTAGCTTTTGGCCAGTAGTATCTTGCTGTCTATGCCTTTGTACGCGACATCGGTGTCGGGGAAGTGCTGACCAATATCGCCAAGGCTTAAGGCGCCCAGCAGCGCGTCGCAGATGGCATGTAGCAGCACGTCGGCATCGCTATGGCCCAGCGCGCCCTTGGTGTGCGGTATTAGTATGCCGCCCAGCCAAAACTCGCGCCCTTCTACCAACTTATGAAAATCTATCCCCTGACCTATTCTGTAAGACATGCGGCATCTTTAAAAACCAAAAAAAAGCTGCAGTCCCGTATTTGAGGACTGCAGCCTGTGTACTATATCGTTAATCCAAATTTCTGCGCTGTTTCTATAGCTTCTTCATATCCGGCATCTGCATGGCGAATTACGCCCATTGCAGGGTCGTTGTGCAATACTCTGCTCAGGCGTTTGTCGGCGTCCAGCGTGCCATCTGCCACTATTACCATGCCCGCATGCAGCGAATAACCCATACCTACGCCGCCGCCGTGGTGAAACGACACCCAGCTTGCGCCGCCCGCTACATTTATCATAGCATTGAGTATTGGCCAGTCGCCCACGGCATCGCTGCCGTCTTTCATCGCTTCTGTTTCGCGGTTTGGCGACGCTACCGAACCCGTATCGAGGTGGTCGCGACCAATTACGATGGGCGCTTTCAGTTCGCCGCGGCGCACCATGTCGTTAAATAGTAGTCCTGCTTTTTCGCGTTCGCCCATGCCCAGCCAGCATATGCGCGCAGGCAAGCCCTGAAACGCTATGCGCTCGCGGGCCATGGTGAGCCACCTGTGCAGGCCTACATTGTCTGGAAACAGCTCCATGAGCGCCTTGTCGGTAGCATAAATATCTTCCGGATCGCCGCTGAGCGCCACCCAACGGAATGGCCCCTTGCCCTCGCAAAACAGCGGGCGAATGTAAGCCGGCACAAAACCGGGGAAATTAAATGCTTTTTCTACATGGCGTTTGTCGTGGGCCTGTCCGCGCAGATTGTTGCCATAGTCGAACGTTATTGCTCCGCGGCTTTGCAGTTCCAGCATTTGGTTCACGTGGCGCGCCATAGTGTCCAGCGACAGCTTCATGTATTCATCAGGGTTTTCCTTACGCAGCGCATTGGCCTCGGCTACGCTTAGTCCCTGCGGGAAATACCCTATCAACTCATCGTGAGCCGACGTTTGATCGGTTAGGGTGTCGGGTGTAATATTACGGTCTATCAGGCGTTGCAGCAGGTCTACTATATTGCAGCAAACGCCTATCGACACGCGTTCTTTGTTGGCGGCTGCTTCCAGCGCCCAGTCTATGCCCTCGTCTATATTATGGGTATATTTATCCAGGTATCTGGTCTCTATACGTTTTTGCATGCGCCATTCTTCCATTTCAGCGGCCAGGCATACGCCCTCGTTCATGGTTATGGCCAGCGGCTGAGCTCCGCCCATACCGCCAAGGCCGGCGGTTACATTTATTTTACCGGCCAGCGAGCCGTTGTAGTGTTTGTTGGCAAGGCTCAGGTAGGTTTCATAGGTGCCTTGCACAATGCCTTGCGATCCTATATATATCCAGCTACCGGCGGTCATTTGGCCATACATCATCAGGCCCTTTGCTTCCAGTTCTCTGAAGTGTTCCCATGTTGCCCAGCGACCCACCAGATTGCTGTTGGCTATAATAACGCGGGGTGCGTTGCGGTGCGAGCGCAGCACGCCCACAGGCTTACCGCTCTGCACTATCAGTGTTTCGTCTTCATAGAGGTTAATCAGGCAATCCAGAATTTTATCAAACGCTTCCCAGTTACGCGCGGCTTTGCCAATGCCGCCATACACTACCAGATCCTCGGGGCGTTCGGCCACTTCGGGGTCCAGGTTGTTTTGTATCATGCGGTAGGCCGCCTCTGTTATCCAGTTTTTGCAGTTGAGCTCAGTGCCGCGTGGCGAGCGAACTACGCGTGGTGTACTTGCTGATGACATATAAAACTTTTTAGAAACCGCTTGCTATAAAGCGTAAAACAAAGGTATTGCTTTTCTTTTTATGGCAGCAAATATGCTGCCGTGGGTAAAGCCTTGTCGATGGATGTTTGTTATTCCACGTTTTCAAAAATTTATTGTTGTGTATTACGTACCAGCTGAGCATATAGGGCAACTCGCAGCAAAAAAAAGTTAAAATAACCGTCTACACCCGCTCAGATAAGAATTACTGATACAAGTATATGTTTATTCTGCATTCTATGTGGCGATGTACGTAGTTATCAATCTATCATGCTATCTTTGCAGCCTCATGTCTGACGCAATAAAGCACGAATGTGGACTGGCTTACATACGCCTCCTGAAGCCCCTTTCATTCTACCTTCTGAAGTACGGCTCTGCCTTCTACGGCCTTAACAAACTGTACCTGCTTATGGAAAAGCAGCACAACCGTGGGCAGGATGGCGCCGGCATAGCCACAGTAAAACTGAATACCGAACCCGGCCACCAATACATGCACCGCATGCGCGTGAGCGGATCGCAGGCCATATCAAAGATATTTCAGCAGATAAATGATGAAGTGCAGGATATGGAAACCATGTACCCCAACATACTACAGCACCCCATGCTGATGAAGGGCTACATGAAGTTTATAGGCGAGGTGATGCTGGGCCACCTTAGGTATGGCACACAGGGTAAGAACAATGTGGAGTTTTGCCACCCATTTCTGAAGCCGCACATCAACCCTACCCGCAACCTGACCATGGCAGGCAACTTTAATCTGGTGAATACCGATGAGTTGTTTAATATGCTGGATGCACACCCTACAGGCACCATGCGCGAAAGCGATCTGGGCGCTATGATAGAAACCATACACTACTACCTATGCCTGGCCGACGATACCAATCCGGCGTCGCTCAATATAGAGGGCGTCCTCAAACAGGCTACGGCGCATTTCGACGGCGGCTATGTGTTTAGCGGACTCATAGGCAATGGCGACAGCTTTGTGATGCGCGACCCCAACGGCATAAGGCCATGCTACTACTTTGCCAACGATGAAGTAGTGGTGGCGGCAAGCGAGCGCGCGGCGATAATGACCGCATTTAATGTAACGCAGCCGGAGATAAAGAAACTGAAGCCGGGCAACGCTATTATAGTGAAAGCCAATGGAGAGTTTAAAGAAGCAGAAATATTACCTGCGGGCAAGCTGACTGCATGTAGCTTTGAGCGCATATACTTCAGCCGAGGCAGCGATCCGGATATTTATCGCGAGCGTATGCAACTGGGCCGCAACTTGGCAGGCACCGTGCTCAAAGCGCTCGACAATCATCTGCGGCAAACCATAGTGTCTTTTATACCCAACACTGCCGAAACAGCGTTTTACGGGCTTATAAAAGGCCTGGAAGACTATCTGCAAGAGATAAAGATAAAACGCATACTGGCGCGCCCCGATATGCCCGAAGAGGAAATGAGGGAGCTTATTGGCCGCAGGGTGCGCATAGAAAAAATAGCGATAAAAGACGCCAAGCTGCGCACATTTATTACCGAAGACGCATCGCGCAACGAAATGGTGCAGCACGTGTACGACATTACGTATGGCACCGTGACGCGCGGCCAAGACACCCTTGTGGTGATAGACGACAGCATAGTGCGCGGCACTACGCTACGCGAAAGCATCATAAAAATGCTGAACCGTCTGGGGCCAAAACGCATAATAGTGGTGAGCAGCGCGCCGCAAATACGGTACCCCGACTGCTATGGTATAGATATGAGCCGTATGGGCGATTTCATAGCGTTTCAGGCAGCAGTAAATCTGCTGGCCGACGGCGGGCAGCAGGGAAAACTGGACGAAATATACCAGCAATGCAAACTGGCAGAGCAAAACAATACGCTGCATGAGCAGAATTTTGTGAAGGGCGTATACGAGTCGTTTACCGACGAACAGATAAGCAAGAAAATAGCTACTATGCTGCGCCACGAAGAGGTATCGGCGGAGGTAGATGTTATTTACCAATCGCTGGAGGGGCTGCACAATGCCTGCCCGCACAATCTGGGCGACTGGTATTTTACCGGCAACTACCCCACGCCGGGCGGCAACCGCGTAGCCAATCGCGCATTTATGAAGTATATGGAAAAACAAGACGGGCGTGGATATTAAAAATATATCAAACTACAAGATAAAAAGTGAGCGGGTCGGTATTTGCCGACCCGCTCACTTTTTTACAATTGGCACCTATTGCTTACCCGATGTTCTTAGTCTTCCGACTAAGAGCTGCACGGAAGCAGGTCTTCAGACCTGCGAATGTGGGGTT
>CAZLPE010000204.1:0-4636 GCA_964561325.1 uncultured Flavipsychrobacter sp. | reverse complement strand
GTTTGCATCTTTTGGTTTTTTCATAATTGCGTATACCTCTACTGCAAAGCCCAGCAAAACGATTATCGGCGCCAGCGTGATACGGCGGAAGCTATAAATTTCGTCGTAATGAAACTCGTTAGGGTTAGCGCTCTTGCCGCCCGACATCAGCAGAAATCCAATAAGGATGAGGGCAATACCGCCAAACATCCAGATGTAGTTTTCTTTATCGAACAGGAAATGTTCCGGTCCGGCCTGATTGCTTGCTTTGGTAGTGTTTTTAGCCGCCGGACGTGGACCCGGAGCGGCAGATACTGTTGGTTTGTTAACTATTGACATATAAATAGATGTTTTGTTTGTTGTTGATTTGCCTTAGCGGCTGCTAATATAGGTCCTCTATGTGCATTTTCAAATATTTTACTACAGACCTATGCGTGCTTATCATAGAAATAATTATGCCCAGCACTATCATACCAGTCATAAGCAGCGCGAGCAATGAGGTGTCGCTAAGCGTTTTAAGAACCGGCAACTGGCTATGTGCAAACGACATTACTATCCATAGGCCAATAACTGCTATTATGCCGCTGATAAGGCCATTAATTAGCGCCCTTTGGTCGAAGGGGCGTGTGATGAAAGAGCGGGTAGCGCCCACCATTTGCATGGTTTTTATCAGGAACCGGCTGCTGAACATAGCCAGCCGCACCGTATTATCTATCAGGAATATAACCACTATCAACAGCACTACCGATATGCAACCCAATATGATGCCTATTTTTCGCAGGTTGGCATTCATTTGGTCTACTACAAAATTGGCCCAGCTTACATCGCGCACCACATTACTTTGTAAAATAAATTTTCGCACTTTCACCAGACTGTCTTTATTTACGTATTCTTCGTGCAGCTTCAGCGAAATAGAGGTAAACAAAGGGTTGTAGCCCAAAAACTCCATCATATTGCCGCCTTCCACCTGATTCTCCATTTTCATGGCTTCTTCTTTGGTGATGATCTTAGACTCGCGAACAAATGGCTGTTTCTCTAAGATAGTCTGCATTTTTTTAACCTGTGCGTCGGATATGTTATCGTGAAACTCTACGTTTACCTCCAGGTCTTCCTTAAACGCCCGAGACAATGCACGGCCATTGATAAGCAACCAACCAAGCACGCCAATAAGAAACAGCACCAGCGCCACACCCATTATGGCGTTGAAATATGTAGGTTTTGCTTTTTTTCCGGTAGACATCTGTAACTGTTTTTCTTGCCGCGCAATGGCGCATTTTTATGTTATAGAGCTGCCAATGGCGATTGGCAGATATTGTTCAAAAATATAAAAAACCTACCGGATTTCCGGTATTAAAAACCACAGGCTTAACTATTTTTAACAAAGAACATTATTAGTGTGGGTATTGTGGCGTATTTGCGTTTTTGTGTACTACCCGGTGCGGCGCAGCCCTCAAAATAGGTTATTGCGCCCGCTTCATAAGCTATCTCAAGGCGCGTTTTTGACTTTACATTTATTCGGTTTTTTGTGATTACTTTACAGCTATGCTAAAGAGTTTTTTTCAGCAGGGTCTTGTAGAAGCCGGTTGCGATGAGGCTGGCCGCGGATGCCTTGCCGGGCCGGTATTTGCTGCGGCAGTGATATTGCCTGCAGGGTTTAACCACCCGCTACTCAACGACAGCAAGCAGGTAACAGAAGCACACCGCGACGAACTAAGACCGATAATAGAAGCCGCCGCTATAGCTTGGGCAGTAGCTATGGTGAGCGAGGCCGAAATAGACAGGATAAATATTCTTAAAGCATCTATGCTGGGTATGCATATGGCTGTAGATCAGCTTAAGGTACGGCCGGAACTGTTGCTTATAGATGGCCCGCATTTTGTGCCTTACTGGGGCGTCACGCATCAGTGTGTAGTAAAGGGCGATTCTATTTACGCATCTATTGCCGCCGCAAGCATACTGGCCAAAACACACAGGGATGAGTATATGAACCAGTTGCACCTGCAATATCCACAATATGGCTGGAACGAAAACAAGGGTTACGGCACAGCGCTGCATCGCAAAATGATTGTGGAACTTGGCTTAACGCCGCACCACCGCAAGACATTTGGTATTTGTAAGGGTAGGTAGGGCAGGCGTTATTTGCCCGGCTCCGCCTTGGGTGTATCATTCGCTGCCGGCGTAGTTGGGTGTTTTTCTATCCACTGTTTGTAGTTGTGTCGTATCCACATTTTTAGCTCAAGGTCGGTGGCCAGCCGTGCAAAATCGTATTCCATGGGGTAGGCATACATAAAATGGCCTATACTATCGCCGGTAAGGTGGGTTAGCTCGGTCACCAATGCCGGAGTGTAGCGCGTATCCACAAACTTCTCTATCTCGCCGTTTCTGAAGTTTTGCTGAAATTCGTAGGTGCGCTTGGCGCGTTTAGAAAACAACTCTGCAACAGCCGATACAGGGCTTGCAAACGGATTGGGCGGCGTGCGCGAAAGCGGTATTTTGTAGGTCTTTACCCTGTCTATACTATCTATCTGGTATTGGGTGAGGTTGCCATAATGAAACTTAAATTCCTTCAGCTCGTATTCCAGTCGTTCCATTTGTATGTTTACCGAGGCTATGATGATGCTTGGCGGTTTTGCCTTTTCTATGCTTTTATAGCCCACGTAAGAAAACGCCACTACATCGCCCTGGTTGGCAATTATTGTATACAATCCGTTTTCGTTGGTGTATGCCACTGCCTGAGTAGATAGATTGACCACAGTAACGGGGTAGAGCGGTTTGCGCGATGCGGCATCTGTAACCACACCTTGCATGGTTTGGGCAGAGCAGGGTAGTGCAAACAATAAAAATAGCCAGATAAAATTCCTCAAAAGGTAGCGTTATATCTGTAAAGCTAACAGATGTAACGACAGCTTATTGCTGTGTGGCGCTTTTTGGCAATATTTTAGGACAATGCAGCCGTTGCTATCTGTTAAGCAGCCTGATGCGCGCCGCTTCGCGGTCGGGCGTTTGCTTGATGTTGCTTATCAGCCAGCCGCTATTGTTTATTTTTCTGTCGAATTGCGCTACTGTAAACTGCCAGCCGTCGATTTGCAGAAAGTGGAACTGTAAACGTTTCACATACTGAAATTTTAATTTGCCAACCTTTACATCGGCAACAAAGGCTGCGCCCGAAGGTGAGTTGATGCATGCAGGATCGAAAAAAACATCCGGTTCGAGCGCAGTATCCAATACATTATGCAAGCCGACAAAGTTTGATACATATGCCGAAGTGGGAATGAATTTGTCGGCAGACTTTGTTTTAGGAACCGGCGCCATGGCTTTGCCGGGTAGCGTAGTTCCCGTAGGGCCTATTCCGGCTATCATCCATTTTGCCCATCCTTCTTCGGCATTGTAGGCTATATGCAGCATCACGGGTATTTCAGTGAGCTTTCCGCCAGATGAGAAAACCGCGGTAGCTTCGGCATACCAGTCGCTGTCGTTGAACGATATATATACAGGGTTTTCACGATCAAGAACCTGCCTGAAAAAGCCTTTTAGCGTAGTGTCGTTATTGGTAAAGGCAGTGTTTTGAAGGTCGAATAATGAAACCAGCAGTTGTCCCCGTGAAATATTGTAAGGTTTTCTTTCTTTAATGTATGCTTTCCTCAAAAAAGAATCGGAATCGTCGTTGAATCGTTCAATGAATTCGTCTATCAGCTTTACCTCATATTTAAACAAGTTGTCGTTTGGACTAAACGACCCAAAATACTGCGCATTGCATACCGAGCCTCGCGCCAGCAGCGCAATGGCAACAATAAAAAAACGGATAAAACTATGCATAGAATATTTTTTGTGCGTTTCAGAAATAAAAGTAACCGCATATTTTAAGCAAAACATGCGGTTAAGTAGTCTGTTTTGCGGCCTCCGGTCGCCAGGGGGCATTACAGTTCGGTAACGCCAAGATTGCCAAAGAAAATATCCATATCTACTGTATGTTTATCATCTTTCATGTATTCTTTCAGCTTTATAGTTACTTCAGTGTTTCTGCGCACTTCGTCGTGGTAAATTGCATTGCCTTCTTTATCGAAACCAATGAACTCCTGATCGAAGACTACTGCGCCGCGAAACGTGCCGTCGGGTTGTTTTCTGATATTCTCTATAGCGCTGTAGTTGCGGTACGAAATGTTGATGCTTTTGTAAGGTAGTTTCGCTACGTCGCGCAGGTAGGTGCGAATGGGTTTTACGGTTGTTTTGCCTGTTTTTTTACTGGTTACAGCTATAAGTTTGCTTTCATCGTTGTTAAACAACACCATGGCTTTTATTATTGCCTTTGCATAGTCGGGTTGCTTTTTTTCTACCAGCGTGTTCAGGTAGCCTTGCAGCAGTTTGGTTTTTGTTTCCAGTACGCTATCTATATAGGCCTTTTTCATGGTGTGTTTATACTCCATCTGGTAGTCCTTTTCGGTAGCGGTTTGTGCGTTGGCAGTAGCGGTCAGCATAGTTAACGCAAGCAGCAGCGCACCGACTAATGGGTACTTTTTGTTCATGTTGTTGGTTTTTTGTGTGCAAATGAAGTGCAAATTTACCCACAATACTGCGTGGCTTTAATGACAGCCGTCAATGAGGAATATGAACTTTATCAGTAATGGAAAATGTTAAATTGGGTTAATGGATTATTTTT
>CAZLPE010000203.1:0-4803 GCA_964561325.1 uncultured Flavipsychrobacter sp. | reverse complement strand
GCAAGAAACATTACTATTGTAGACACACTGAGCGCAAATGTAGATGCTTCTACCATTCATGTACTGAATGCTACTCACCCAGTACAGATTTATACTGAAGGTCGTTTGGTGAAATTCCGTTTCAACGACATCAACCTTCCAGATAGCGGCGCAGACTACTACGGCAGTATGGGTTCTGTAACGTATGCAATAGGTCTTAAAGAGGCTTTGCCAGCGGGTACAGAAATTAAAAATAAAGCGGCAATCTATTTCGATTACAATCCTGCAATCATAACCAATACTACACTGAATACAATTAGAATCCCCACATTTGCTCAGCAGGTTGCTAATGCAGGCTTCAAAGCAAACGTTTATCCAAACCCTGCTGCAAATAAAGTAAACGCAGCGACTGAAGATAAAACCGAATTCAGCATGGTAATTACAGATGTATTGGGTCGTACAGTGGGCGCAAGCGCAAGCCATAACGGACAAGCAAGCGTAAGTACAGAAACACTGGCTAACGGGCTGTATATAGTGAAACTGACCAAC
The DNA here is from genome assembly GCA_964561325.1 of uncultured Flavipsychrobacter sp. Lineage (GTDB taxonomy): Bacteria > Bacteroidota > Bacteroidia > Chitinophagales > Chitinophagaceae > Nemorincola. The sequence goes on along the minus strand of CAZLPE010000203.1, from coordinate 4,275 downwards.
AAGAATGGTAAAGAATTGACTACCAAACTGACAGTGCAACACTAATATCCCCTTAATAAAACGTTGCAATAACAAAACTGCCGCTCCATTTGAGCGGCTGTTTTGTTATTGCGGTATGGCGCTAATGGTGAATGTCCTAAAAAACAAAGCGGCAAGCGAGGTTATCTCGTTTTGCCGCTGTTTTCTGGCGTTTGTTTTGCCTGTGTTCTTTTTAGTTAGTTTTTCTGTATTTGTTTAGTAGTTTGTTCTCCGGCATTATTGATAATAGTTAGGTAATAGATGCCGGGTGCAAGGTTGGCGGTGTTTATTACGTTGTTTGCAGCCGTTATTACCGAATTGCCAATAGCGTTGCGAATGATGATGGTCTTTATACCTGTGCCAGTTACCGTTATTTTTTCGGTAAATGGATTGGGGTATACTACGGTATTGGCTAATGCAGGCGCTTGATGCACCGCATTGGGGAGGGTAATGAAGCTGAGGTCGTCTACCCACAGAGAAGTACCCATGTGTTTGGGCGCTTGCTGGTCTGCAGCAAATACCTGTATAAAGGCAGTGTCGGGAGTGGTGGCGCTGCCGGCGGCAATGAGCGGCAGGCAAAAGCGGGTGTAGCTGCTTGCGGCAGCCGCGCTGGTCCAGCGGGCTTGCTTAATTATGGTGCGGGTATGCGTGGTCGCGTCCCATTTGCACAACTGTGCCAAAATAGTAAATGAGTCGTTTGGTGCGGCTGAGTACTTATAATATCCGGTAATACTGTCGGGCCAGGCCGAGTAGGCGAAACCGCCAAAACTTGTGCCGGGTAGTGGCGGCGGCCCCATGGTAGCAGCGCCTGTGTATGCGGTGGCAGCCACGGTGTCGAGGGTGGAGGTCATGGGATTGGTAACAGTATCTACCCTGCATTGCAGCGCCCAGCTACCGCTATGGGCTGCGCTGCTTTGCGTTACTGCCGGGCTGGTTGCCCAGCCTGTGGGGGCCAGAAATGGACCGACTGTAGCCCATGTTTCGAACCCTGAATTTGGTATCGTTTGCCCTGTACTCTGTAGCGCGCACAATAATGCTGCGCTTGCCAGTATTTTCTTCATAACTAAAATGCTTTACAGAAGTTTAGACGCTGATGCACATTTATTCCTTCGGTGCGGAGCAGGTTAATTTATTTTCCAAAACTGACCGTCGTCAATTTTCAGTAATAATGCAAAAGTTACCTTTGCGCCCCAATTGGAATGTAGTATATGAAACTGGAAGATGTATTGAAGAAAAGAAGCGAGCAAAAATGCGAATTGTGTCAGGCAGAAACGCCGCTTAAGGTATACGAAGTAGGGCCTCAGCCGCGAACTACCGAAGACAATTGCATAATGATATGCGATAAATGTCTTGCTCAGATAGAAAAGAAAGAAGAGCTGGACAGCGCTCACTGGAGTTGTCTCAATACAAGCATGTGGAGCGAGATACCCGGAGTGCAGGTAGTAAGCTGGCGCATGCTGAACCGCCTGCGTAGCGAAAGCTGGGCAATGGATGCGCTGGATATGATGTACCTGGACGATGAAAGGCTGGAGTGGGCAAAAGCTACCGGCGACCACGACAACGACGGCGCCGTAGACCTGCACAAAGACTGTAACGGCAATGTGCTGCAGACAGGCGACAGCGTGGTGCTGATAAAATCGCTGGACGTAAAGGGATCGACCCTGAACGCCAAAATGGGCACCGTAGTGAAAAACATAAAACTGGTAGAAGATAATACCGAACAGATAGAAGGGCGCATAGAAGGGCAGGTGATAGTGATACTGACAAAATATGTGCGCAGGCAGGGAGCATAGCGCTGAGACCCGATAGGGAAGGCGGTAGTATAGCATAAGTAAAATATATGGGTAGCTGTGCGGCAGAATAATGTCGCACAGCTTTTTTGTGCTACATTGGCAAGGCTTTTAAATATGTTGTTATGAGCTTACACAAACTGATAGCCAATTACGCCGCCTATAACGAATGGGCAAACAGTAAAATAGTAAACTGGCTGCAACTGATAAATACCGATGCGCTATATACCCAATGTGCATCGAGCTATGGAAGTATAGACTATACGCTGCAGCATATATTACGGACGCAGCGGTTTTGGCAGGCATTTATATGCGGTAGAGATATAGCAAATTTTAGTTGGGCTGTGCGGGAACGTGAGGTAGCGCAGGTAATGAGCGAAATACTAAGGCAATCGCAGGAAATGAAGGTGGATTTTTGCGCATTTACTGCTGCGCAACTTGAAGAAGTATTGACCCTGAACATGCCATGGGCGGCCAACCAACTGAGCCGTTACGAATATATTATGCATGTGGTAAACCATAGTACCTACCACAGAGGGCAGATAGTAACACAAGCAAGGAGTATAGGTATAACTGAGCATATACCGGGAACCGATTATAACTTTTACAATAGCGGTCATTAATTTTTCGTAGCTATAGAACCGATTATAAATTGTAGGTTTGTAAATGCGGCGCTATTTTTGCGTTGCAAAATATAAATGCGTATTATGCTGATATACAGATTGAACTCAATGCTACTGTGCGGAATTGTGTTGATGTGGGCATCATGCACGCACCCTGCTGCGCAAATAGCCGTTCCGAGCGAAACAACAGGTTGCAAAGATGCCAATGCGCTAAACTATGACGCTACCGCTACAAAAGCCGATGCCACGCTATGCAAATTTGCGACCGACAGCGTAGTAGGGATATACGATGTGCAGGATACCTTTTTGTCGTATACCAGCATGGGGCCGGTTCAAACACATGGCCGAAAAGCTATTGTGGTAAAGCGTGGCGCCGATGGAAAGCTGGCATTCAGCGACGAGCAACAAACCTCCGACTGCCAATGCGGAATAAACTACACACCCGGAACGCGCAGATTCAGCTATGTGAACTATAGCGACCCATATACCAGCAGCAATATGGATGGATATTTTTTGGGAGACACCATTTACTACAGGAAGTGGATAAGTAGTACTATGAGTTCGTACACGCCGTCGAACAAGGGTAGGGGCGCTAAGCGATAGGTTGTATTGCTTTTATTAATTTTATCACTCCGGTAGCGCTGCCTCTACGAGGTCTTTGCGTTTTCTTTTAAAGCCGAAATTGACCATATACACACCGCTAAAAATGAGTAGAGTAGCAATTACTTTTATTAAGGTAAGCCGCTCGCCGGTGAACACGATGGATATAATAGCGGCAAATATGGGTTGCAGATAAATATAGGCTCCGGCAATGGATGGCGAAAGTATTTTGAGTGCGTAGATGTTCCAGAGGTAGGTGAAAAAAGTGACGCACACCACGATGAATGCAACAGCCAGAAAATTGACGGGAGTAAATAACGACCACTGTATGGCGGCAAATTGAGGCCACCCAAAGGGCAACACCATAAGGAAGCCGAAGAAAAATACCCACCTGATAACAATAATAGGCCGGTACCGATGCATGAGGGGTTTTATCATAACCAGGTATATGGCATAAGATGCTGCATTGAGCAACACAAACACATCGCCTATGGCAGAGCTGCCCGTAATGGTGAGTTCTTTGCCCGCGCTCATGAGCAATACAGCGCCGCTAACGCCCATGATCAGCCCCGCCGCCTTGACAGCGCCTATACGCTCGCGCAGCATGAAGATGGAAATGATGGTGATGAGCAATGGGGTGCTCATCATGATGAGCGCAGCATGAATAGGAAATGTGAGATTGAGCCCGGTGAAAAACAGCATCTGATTGAGCGCCACGCCAAACAAACCACCCAATACCAGCCGCAGCCAGTCTTTACGGTCTATGGTGTCGCGAAACTTATTGCCGCCCAGAAAGCTGAGCCAAAATAATACCATAACCACCCCAACACGAATAAAAATAAACCCGAGCGGCTCTATAAGGCGCGGCATTATGGTTTTGGCAACTGTGAAGCCTGCTCCATAAAAAATGTTGGCGCCCAGCAGGGCAAGGTGCGCTGTATATTCTTTTTTCACTGTAGCGCAAAGATAAGCGACAGCCCGCTTGCGGCTGTATATAGTTATATAGAGGGGTTATGTCGGCTTATGGCCTATTTTATCAGTGCGTTGAGTTCCGCCTCATTCCAGCCGAGGTACATGGCTCCATTGCCGAGATCCCACACCGGCCGCTTGATGATAGAATTATTTGCCAGCATAGTAGCAATAGCCTTTTCCTTGCTGGCAATACAGTCTTTTTCAGATTCTGGTAGCGCTTTGTAGGTGGTACTTTTGGTGTTGATCAGCTTATCTGTGGCAAAATGCTGTAG
>CAZLPE010000202.1:0-4867 GCA_964561325.1 uncultured Flavipsychrobacter sp. | reverse complement strand
TCGGGTAGGAATACCTGGGTAGCTTCTTCATCTAAAAACAACTTGTAGTCGAATTTTGGCAGCGTTGTAGAGTAGTATCCCGGATAGTACCAGCTAATGTAGTGTTGGCGGCAGTATTCCAGTTTCAGCAGCATCAGGTATTTACCGGGGCTGTATTTTTTATATGCCGGGTCGTATATACTCTTTATGCCCGCAATAGTATCGTCGCCTACATCAAATATACCCACGCCAATCAGTTTGCCATTGTCGCGCAGCTCAAACATAAGCGTATTAAAAATACTGCCATTGGGGTCGGCAACAACCTTCGACAGATCGCTGTCGGTATTGAAATCCAGACTTTCGCGGTAGCGGCTGTGTAGCTCCGCAACCTCCGGCGTTACCTCAAACCGACGCAGAAAAACATCGAAACCGCTTGCCGCGCGCACTATTTTTCGGGCGCTGGCGCTCAGCCTCACCTTGTTTACATCATACCGCAGCCAGTATACGGGGTGCAGCGGTTCGCCTTTTTCGCGTTCAAGAGCGTTGGTGGTAAACATATACATACCCATGCGGTACCAGCCAATAGCGAGCGCCTGATCCAGAATGGAACCTTTTACATTTGCGAGATAGGCTATCTTAAAATCTTCCTCCATGTGGGTAATAGCGGGCCGCGCAGATAGGCGGCCCTGTAGTGTATGATAGTGTTACGATGCCAGCAATACCTGCCATGCCTTGTCTGTATGGCCGGCATCCAGCAGTTCTTTGGCATATTGGTGTAGCGCTGTGCGCTTGTCGGGCTGTTTCAGCGCAGCTTCCAGCCTGTCGTCTGTCCAGGCGCCGGGCGCTGGTATAGCGGTACTGTTGCCCAGTATACCCAGGTTGTTGCCGGTAAGAATAGCGCTGTTTCTGATGGCTTCGGGGAGGGCGTCAATGCCCACGCCCAACGATACATTAGGCTTAGGCACTTCGAACACGGCGCTGCCCGATGCGCGGCAATAATAGTCGGCGCCCATGCGCGCTACAAGGTCTATTTTGTGCGGGTCTATACGTCCGTGTTCGTCCAGCACATTGTCGTCTATGTGCATACATACCACCTCGCATATTACCAGGTTTCCGGCGCCGCCTTCGGTTCCGGTTTCTATCACCTGCAACACTTTACACTCCAGTTGCACCGGCGATTCTTTTACCCTGAACGGCTTTACCAAATCAGATTTTACCGGCGTAAAACCCGCCTTTACAAACTCGTCTACTCCTTTAGGATATTCGCAGCTCGATAGGTTGGTTTGTTGCACCATGTTGTAGTTCACCATATTTATTACCACCTCTTTGTTGGCATAAATGTTTTCGAGGGTATGCTTGATCGTGTTGTCGCGAACGCGGCGAGCGGGCGAAAATATGAGTATTGGCGGTTTGGCTCCAAACACATTGAAAAAGCTAAATGGCGAAAGGTTGGCTACGCCGTCGCTGTCTATGGTGCTGGCAAAACATATTGGGCGCGGCGATACGGCGCCAAGCAGGTAGCCGTGTAGCTGAGCAGTTTTTATCGAGCCGGGTATTATTGTCATTGTAAATCTTGCGTTTATACAAAAGTAGCAAATGTTGCTTGCTTTTGCGGGGGCAAAAGAACAGGCTGTACGACAGGGCTGAATAGTGGGTAAATTGATGAAGATTTAGTGAATGTTACGGGGTATGGTATTAAAAAAGGGGCTATCTCAGTACTTTGAGACAGCCCCTTTTGTTTCTTTTATCAATTTTTTCTATGCTTCGCCTTTGTTAAGCGTTTGCACATTGCTATATATTTCCTCGTAGTTGTAGGCTTTTTGTATCTTATGTAGTTCGTGTTTGATCTCTAAAAGTTGAGAATTAACGCCTTGCATTCCCTGTTTTCCTTCTAAAACAGATAAACGTTCATTTACCCTTTCGAACCCTTGATTTACGGCTTCGTTTAAATCCACCAGCAAGCTAATAACAGATGATAGCGTGTTACGCTGCGCATCAAAGTCTTTTGAAAGCTTTTGTAGCTCGAGAGCCAAATCTTTATTTTCCATGTGTAATTGAATGATGCAACAAAGGTAAGTGAAAATTGGGATTGAAATTATATTTTATTCGCATTTATTTAACTCAGCATCAGTATAAAAGACATTGAAAACGGATGAGTTATAATTTTGTTTATTCTGAATGCAATTACTTGCCTAAAAATTTATTGAGCAATTTTCATGAAATAGCTATCGTATCTTAACGCAAAATATTTATATCTTTTGTATTGTGCATCTGCAATCACTTATTTGCCTATTTTTGCCGCTTTTATTTTCTTACCCAAAACAGTTCAAACTGGTGACATATCCTCTTGGGCATTTAGTAGCCGTAGGTGGCGCAGAAGACAAAGGAACCGACCTTGAAAAAGGAATCTTACAAAGAAACCGGCTCAATTTTTTCGAATTAGGCATTCTTAAAAACATAGTAAGCCTTATAGACGGCAAAGAGCCGCGTGTGGAGGTGATCACCACCGCATCTTCTATACCCGACGAGGTAGCTCAGAATTATATAGACGCTTTCCAGAAGCTGGGTTGCAGCAATGTGGGGCACCTGCGCATTCGCAACCGCGAAGACGTGGCCCTGCCCGAGCACATAGAACGCCTCAAGGCATGCAATTGTATTATGTTCTCCGGCGGAAATCAGTTGAGGCTGTCATCTATATTTGGCGGCACCGAGTTTCTTAATGTGCTGAAGCACAGGTATCATACCGAAGAATTTTTGATAGCCGGCACCAGCGCAGGCGCTATGGCCATGAGCAATACCATGATATACGAGGGTAATGCCGCCACTGCCAACCTGAAAGGCGAAGTGAAAATAACTACCGGCCTGGGGCTGATGCATGATGTAATAATAGATACCCATTTCGATAAACGCGGTAGGTTCAACAGGCTGGCGCAGGGTGTAGCCGCCCAGCCAGGAGCCATAGGTATTGGCCTGGGCGAAGATACCGGCATCGTAGTGTCTGAAGGGCATCAGCTGAAGGCGATAGGGTCTGGCAGCGTAGTAATAATAGACGGCAAAAACATAGAGTACAACAACATAGCCGATATTGCTTTTGGTAAACCTATTTCTGTAGAAAACATTATTGTGCACATCATGTCTAAGGGCGATGTGTACAATTTGCATACGCGCAAATTTGAAGGCGCCGAAATACTATACAACGACGAAGACTAAAGCATACTTTTTTAAGCTGTTTGGCTGCCCTGAGGCTGTTGCAGGCTTCAGGGCACGCTATTTTTATCAGGTTATAGCGCGCTAAAACAGCATCTTGTACACGTCCTCCACCTTATTCACGGTCTTGATCTGTATTTTGTAGTTGGCAGGGGTCAGGCCTTTGGCGTTGGCCTTGGGTATAAATATTACATCCATGCCCAGCTTGTCGGCTTCGGCTATGCGCTGGTCTATGCGGTTTACGGCGCGCACCTCGCCGCTCAGGCCTATCTCGCCCACCAGGCATATGTTGGAGGGCAGGGCTTTATCTTCGTAGCTCGACAGCAGCGCGCACACCAGCGCCAGCTCTATAGAAGGGTCTTCTATTTTTAGTCCGCCGGCAATGTTTACAAATACGTCTTTTACCGCAAAATGAAATCCGCCGCGTTTTTCCAGCACGGCCAGCAGCAGTTGTAGCCTGCGCAGATCCAGACCGCTTACTGTGCGCTGCGGATTGCCGTATACAGCCTGCGTCACCAGCGCCTGCACCTCTATCATCAGCGGTCGCGATGCCTCCATGGTGGCGGCTATGGCCACGCCGCTCAGCGGCTCGTCGTGCTGCGATAGCAGAATCTCGGATGGGTTGCTCACCGACCGCATACCCGACGCCACCATCTCGTATATACCGATTTCGGAGGTAGAGCCAAAGCGGTTTTTGAGGGTGCGCAATATACGGTAGGCGTAGTGCCGGTCGCCTTCAAACTGCAGCACCGTATCCACCATATGCTCCAGCACCTTGGGGCCGGCTATCGAGCCGTCCTTTGTGATATGGCCTATAATTATAACCGGTATGTTGGTAGACTTTGCAAATCGCTGCAACTCTGCGGCGCACTCGCGCACCTGCGACACACTGCCTGCCGCCGACTCGACATATGGCGACTCCAGCGTTTGTATAGAGTCTATGATAAGCAGTTGCGGACGGATTTTTTTCACTTCCTGAAACAGCGCGGCGGTATCGGTGGCGGTGAGCAGATACAGATTGTTGTTGGTAACGCCTATGCGCTCTGCGCGTAGCTTTATTTGCTGCGCGCTTTCCTCGCCCGACACGTATAGCGTGGTGATAGACCGCCAGTGCAGGGCGCACTGCAAAAACAGCGTCGACTTGCCTATGCCCGGGTCGCCGGCCACCAGTATCACCGAGCCCGGCACCACGCCGCCGCCCAGCGTGCGGTTCAGTTCGTTGTCGGGGGCCATCATCCGCGCCACGGCGGTATGTACTATTTCGTCGAGCTTGTGGGCTTTGCGGGCTTCTTTTTGCGCATCATCGTCCCAGCTCACGGTTTCTGGTTTGGTTTTGTCGTCGCGCTGCACCACCTCTTCTACAAACGAGTTCCAGGCGGCGCACGAAGGGCATTTACCGGTCCATTTCGGGGTTTCGTATCCGCATTGCTGACAGAAAAAAGCGGTTTTAGTTTTGGCCATAACAAAAAAAGCGGGATAGATTGAAAAAGAGAAAGCAGGCAATAAGCGCTGCGGGACGTAAGTATACAATAAAACAGAAAAGAGCCGCTGGAGGAATCCGGCAGCTCTTACTTACTAACCCATTAAATTCACAACTTACCACAAATGTAATGTGGACAGTGTTAGAAAAAAAATGAAATCCCGAAAGTTGGCAATTATTTTTGTGAGTGTGGGGAGGGGT
>CAZLPE010000201.1:0-4899 GCA_964561325.1 uncultured Flavipsychrobacter sp. | reverse complement strand
GCTTCACCTCCGGCTATTCAAATTTTAGCCCATTCGGGCTAAGTACAAATTGCAATAAAATTTAGTGACGAACATTCGATAATAGTCTGCGTCTTTTTGATGTACAATTGGTACTATACAATTTTACCTGCTACCATTTAGTGGTGCATAGTAGTCTGTAATCAGCTTTGCGCTGTAACGCCACAATACAAAAACAGCCCGGCAATTGCGCGGGCTGAATATGATTTAGTATGTGTAACGCCTACTTTTTTAGCAGGTCGCGAATTTCGGTAAGTAATACTTCGGTATTGCTTGGCGGCGGCGGTGGCGGCGGAGGGGCTGCTACTGCGGCGGCTTCTTCTTTGTGCTGTAACTTAGCCATCAGCCGAATTACTAAAAATATAAAGAAGGCAATTATGAGAAAGTCGACCACAGTTTGTATAAAGTGACCGTAGGCAAATACGTTTACACCGGCTTTCTTAGCCTCCGCCAGCGATGGGTACTTATTGCCCTCTGCCGATAGCGGTAATTCCAGAAATTTATCGGCAAACAATTGGCCTTTGCCGGTAAACATAGCCACCAACGGCATTATTACATCGTCTACCATTGCGGTAACTATCTTGCCAAAGGCGCCGCCAATAATAACACCTACTGCGAGGTCTATTACCGAGCCTTTCATTGCAAAGGCTTTAAAATCTTTTAAGAAGCTCATATAGTAAAGTTACAATTCATGCCTGATAAATCAAATACCCGGCGCGTATTTATTTGGCGTTAACTACCTGCTATCATTTCTCTACTACAAACCTGAAATTCCCTGCATCGCCGCCTCCCTTCAGGCTAAGGATGTACATGCCGCGGCGCATGGCCGCGTCCATTTTTATATCGGTATCTATATATCCTTTTATGGCTGTAATGGTGTCTTTATACACCACCCATCCGCCATTATCGGCTATTTCTACTATGGTGGGTTCATCGGTGGGCGTTGCTGTTTTGTGCAGCGAGCCTTTTATTTTTAGTTTTTTCTTGTATACGTCGGGCGTTATCTGTATGCCGCTGTACACTACCGGCTGCTCTTGCGGCTGAGGGCGGCTGTAGCTTATTTTGCGTACTTTGTTGTTGCCAAAATCGGCTATGTACAGATTGCCCGCTTTGTCGGTAGTCACATTCCAGGGTACATAAAATCTTGCGTTGGCCGCAGGTCCGCCGTCGCCGGAATCTCCTTTTGCGCCTGTGCCGGCTATGGTGGTTATTGTGCCTGTGGCATCTATTTTTCTGATGCCGTTGTTATTGTAGTCGGCTATATATAGGTTGCCGGCAGTGTCGGCGGCTATACCGGTGGGGTTGTTGAGCTGCGCGTTTCGGGCGGGGCCATTATCGCCAGCATTGCCCGGTCTGCCGGTTCCGGCTATGGTAGCTATCTTGCCATTTCGCGCCGGACTAACTTTACGAACTACATTATTTTTTTCGTCGGCTATATACAGGTCTCCGGCTGCGTCTATAGTTACTCCTGTGGGGTGGTTCAGCTTTGCTGCTATAGCCGGTCCGCCGTCGCCGCTATAGCCGGCTGCGCCCGTGCCCGCTATGGTGTTTATTATACCGTCTTTTGTTATGCAGCGCACTGCGTTGTTGCCTGCATCGGCTACAAACACATTGCCGTCTGCATCTACCGCCAAGCCAATAGGGTAGTATAGCGCAGCCAGCGTAGCGGCTTTGCCATTGCCGCTGTAGCCCTGCTTGCCGTTGCCGGCAAAAGTGGTTATGCGGCCGCGGCGGTCTATTTTGCGAATGCGGTTGTTTACTTCGTCGGCCACAAACATATTATCATTAGCATCTATGGCCAGTCCCGCAGCGTTGGACAGGTGCGCATCTGTAGCGGGGCCGCCGTCGCCGGCAAAGTCAAAGATGCCGTTTCCGGCTACGGTAGTAATAATTCCAGCTTTATCTACTTTGCGAATAGCGCTGTTGCGCTCGTCGGCTATGTATATGTTACCGGCTTTGTCTATGGCCACGGCCATGGGCAAATTCAGCTTTGCTGCGGTAGCTGGGCCGCCGTCGCCGGTATAGCTTTCCTTACCGCCTATGCCGGCTATAGTATAGATCGTCTGTGCATTTGCAGGTCTGGCAAAGGCCCCCAAAAACATTGTGGCCCCAAAACAGGCATAGCGTGAGATAAGAAAAGCAAGTTTGCGCACGGGCATACTGCAATTTTAATCATTTCGGCAAAGATATTTGTGTACGTGCCATCAATAATGTCCAATTCTATCAATTAACCTTCATTTTTCGGTTTGCGCAAACAGTTCTACAAGTTAGTAATTGTTAATAAAGCGTTTTTGCGGTCATTTATTGACATTGGGCCGCCAATTGTGGATAAAAGTGCGTTTAATGACAAATTAAGCGTCTGTTAAGCGCTATTTTTACTAAATTGCCTTCAATTAAAAAAAACGAATTAGCCGATGTCCATAAATCTCTGCATTGATTGGGGTAACACCAACATTAAAGCTGCGATATTTGAGAACGATGTGATAAAAAAACAAATTGTTTTCAATGAAGATAATGCATTAGAAAAAGTAACCGACCTGATGGATGCCTACAAGCCCGAAAAGGCCATAGTATGCAGCGTAGTGAGCCACAGCGACGAGCTGGAGCAACTGGTGAAATCGAGGATTAGCACAATGGTGAAACTGGACGGCTATACCAGACTGCCTATAAACAACGCTTATTTGTCGGCCGATACTCTGGGCGCCGACCGTGTGGCTATGGTAACAGCAGCCCATATGATGAACCCTACGCAAAACAACCTGGTGGTGTGCCTGGGCACCTGCATTACCTACAATCTGGTGCAAAAAAACAGAACTTTCCGCGGCGGGGCAATATCGCCCGGCATGCAGATGAGGCTGAAAGCAATGAATACGTTTACCGACAGGCTGCCTGAAGTGGATGCAGACGGCGACTTGCTGCTGCTGGGCTACGACACAGAATCTTGTATGCGTACGGGCGCTATTTTTGGTATGGCGGCAGAGATAGATGGCATGATAGCAGAATATGAAAAAGCATATCCTGATTTTAACGCCATATTAACGGGCGGTGATGCGCCTTTCTTTGCAAGCAGAATTAAAAGTAAGATATTTGCCGACCCAGACTTATTGTTGAAGGGATTAAATTTAATTGTAAACTATAATGTGTCATACCCACGCTAAGATTGCATTAGTTGGCTTATTCATTCTTGGGGGCATAAAGGCTGTAGCCCAAACGAGCACAGTTAGCAATCCGACAAATGGGCGTGAGAATATTCCTTATTCAAAATTTGGTATAGGCGAACTGAGCGATGGCAACAGCGCAGCGTTGAGGGGTATGGGTAATATTACCTCTGCCTACAGCCATCCGTTTCAGATCAATACCGACAATCCGGCTTCTTATGCATCGCTACAACGCACCACCTTCGAGGTAGGCGGTTTTGGCAGCAGCAAGACGCTTACCGGCGGTGGGTTTACCTACTCAACCGGCACTGCATCGCTGGCCTACCTGTCTATAGGTGTGCCAGTGGGCAAAAATGCCGGACTTTGCTTTGGGTTCCGTCCGTATTCGCATAGTTATTATTCGCTTGTAGACACCTTGTTGTCAAGCTCCACCACTATAGGTAGGGTAGAGCGCGGCTACAATGGCGAGGGCGGGCTTAACTATGGCTTTATAGGCGCGGCTGCCCGCAAAAAAGGAATCAGCATTGGTTTCAATTTTGGTTATCTATTTGGCAACTTTACAAATATTACATCGGCTTCGCCGCTGGATACTACCGGCGTCTTTACGGCAGTGTATGCCAACTACAAGCGTATAGGCGGTATATACTGGAAAGGCGGCGCCGCATATGAAACCAAGCTCGACACCTTTCATACGCTCAGGATAGGCGGTACGGTGTCTGTAAATCAAAATCTGACGCAGCGCGTAAACGCTTACAATATATCGACCTACAATTTTGGCGACACAATAGTAAACGATACATCGGGCTACAAAGGCGAGCAAACGGGGAAGATGGTCATGCCGTTGTCGTACAGCTTAGGCGCTATCTTGTCTAAAAATGAAAAGTGGAGTATAGGCGTTGATTATTCGGCTACACAGTGGAGCAATTTTACCAGCAAGCCAGATACGGCTATGTCATTCAATGTAGGCAGCTCGTCTTACAAGGTGAGTTTGGGCGGCGAGCTAACGCCGGATATAACCAATATACGTAATTATTTTGCTCGCGTCACCTACCGTATGGGTGTATACTACGGCAGCGATTATATACGTATTGGCGACCAGGCAATGCCATTTTATGGTATCACCGCCGGAGCAAGTTTCCCATTCAGAAAGGCGCTGTCGCGCGTGCATGCTGCGCTGGATTTTGGTAAATTGGGCGGCACTACCAATAACATGATTCAACAGAGCTATGTCAAATTCACAGTAGGTATATCGTTTAATGACAAGTGGTTTATACCGCGTAAGTATGAATAAGCCTATACGATACAGTATTACTAAAGCATTTACCCGGATATTACTTCCGGGTGTTTTGTTTTTGTGCGCCTGCAACAACGACCCCGAAGAGATCAGAGCCCTAACCGGCGGCGCCCGCAGGCAAGACGACAAAGCCGAGGATGTTACTATTATATATTCGAAGGAAGGTAAGACGCAAATACGCATATTTGCGCACGATTTTGCCCGCAACGAATACCTGAAGCCTACCTATATAGACATGAACAAAGGGCTAAAGGTGGAGTTTTTTAATGATAGCGGCGAAGTGGAAAATGTACTTACTGCCGACTCATCAAGGTTTTACGACGGACTACAAAACGCTATTGTATGGGATAGTGTGCAGATAGTTAGCAAAAAGGGCACACTTCGAACACCGGAGCTCATCTGGAACAACAGTATTGAGAAGTTTTTTAC
>CAZLPE010000200.1:0-4921 GCA_964561325.1 uncultured Flavipsychrobacter sp. | reverse complement strand
GCATCCCGGGGTAAGGAATATATTACACATCAACCCGGAACGGGTTGAACTTGAAAGGATGATATGGATTTTTGTTGCCAAAACCTCTCAACACCTTCGGCTATTCCAATTTTAGCCCATTCGGGCTAAGTACAAATTGCGATAAAATAGAGCAACGAACTTTCGATAATAGGCTGCCGATTTTTGATGTACAATCGCTATAACTACCTGCTTATGTGGCTGCAAGAAATGTTGGGAAGACATATTTTGTAGTTGTTCGTCGCGGGAGATCGGTTTCTGGTTTGCAACTTATTCAGAAAGTGTAGGACATTTGGCAGATTGGAAATGTTTAAGGAAGCGATGCAATAGAGACTACGATAAGTTTTTAGATCAGGTAAGTGGTTTTATAGGCAGTAGTTGCTCTTGTTTTATCGCTTTGTTCCAATTCTGCATTAATTCATGTTGATGAATTGCTGCCCACTCAATAACCAACCCTAATGCCCGTGGCGGTAAATAACCACTCCATAGTTCCAGCTTTTGAATATCAATAATAGCTTGATGTTCTGCATAACTGGCATGAAAATGAGGAGGGTTATGGTCATCAAAAGACATGAGAATAATTATGCAAAAAAACTAATCTGCGGCATGTGCAAAGTATTTACGAGCCAATTCGGATGGGTCTTTCTTTGCAATTTTGGAATAAATGTTCAGGGCATCAATTTCAAGCTCATCACTCCACGCAATTGCCTCGCCAGTGGTATATACATTTGCAAATAAAGTTGGGTTTGTTAATGCTCGGAAAATGCCTTTTTGAAGCAGATATGCCAAATCTATAACCCAATGTATTCCATCATCAAAAGCGACCTCAATTTTATTATTACCAATCGCTTTTACATTTGTCGCCTTCATAGTCTATTTAGTAACAGTACAAAAATAATCGATTGTTAGTTAATCAAAAGTTGGGATACCCATTCTATATGAGTCAGAATGACTAAAGCAGAGTGGGTAGTGGGGATTTGGATAAGATTTACAACGAAGATAAGCAGCTTGGCTAGCAGGGGAAACCTCAGCGTTTGACCCACCCAAAACCAAAAATCGTACCAGATAAAATCATATAAGATTTATTAGGCCCAACATGTGCCTCCCCCACAATCCCCTCACATCACTATATTTGCATAGGCGCGCAAAACGCGGCTTTTTGTGTATATGAATCCAGCTATACTACTTTCTATTATTCTGCTCTATTTTGCGGTATTGCTGGGTATTGCTTTTTATACCTCGCGCCACTCTACCAACGAATCGTTTTTTATAGGCAACCGCAATAGCAAGTGGTGGCTGGTGGCGTTTGGTATGATAGGCACTTCGCTCTCGGGCATGACGTTTATATCGGTGCCGGGCACCGTGGGCAAGGCCGGGTTCGATTATTTTCAGGTGGTTATAGGCTACTTCCTCGGCTATTTTGCGGTGGCTTATGTGTTGCTGCCGCTCTACTACAGGTTGCAGCTCACCTCTATATACACCTACCTCGAGGGTCGGCTGGGGGCTACCAGCTACAAAACCGGCGCGCTGTTTTTTATACTGTCGCGCACGCTGGGGGCTACGCTGCGCCTGTATCTGGTAATAAAGGTGCTGGAGCAGTTTGTGCTGGAGGGTATGCATATACCGTTCGAGGTTACAGCTATTGTTATCCTCGGGTTGATACTGCTCTACACCTACCGCGGCGGCGTAAAAACCATAGTATGGACCGACACGCTGCAAACCACCTTTATGCTGCTGGCGCTGGCAATATGTGTGGGCTACATAATAAGCGATCTGCACTATACCCTGCCCGACGCATGGCGCGCCCTGGGCGACCATGGCTTTACAAAACTGCTGCAAACCGACCCCAAAAGTCCGGGTTTCTTTGGCAAGCAGATACTGGGCGGCGCCTTCATAACCATTGCCATGACGGGTCTGGACCAGGAGATGATGCAGAAAAACATAAGCGTGAGCAACCTGAAAGACTCGCGCAAAAACATGCTCACGCTCAGCTTCCTGCAAATGATGGTGGTGTTTATTTTCCTGTCGCTGGGCGGCCTGCTGTATCTGTATGGCATGAGCAAGGGAGGGGCATTCCAAACTGTGATGGTAGACGGCAAGTCGCAACTACAATTTTTGCTGGACGGTAAAAACATCATGGGCGATAGTATATTTCCGGTGCTGGCATTTCATTACATGCCGCCTTTTATCAGCATTATATTTATTATCGGGCTAATATCGGCATTGTTTCCCAGCGCCGACGGCGCGCTTACGGCGCTCACCTCTTCGTTTTGCATAGATATATTGGGCATACGCCGCAAGCAGGGCGCCACCGAGCAGCAGCAGCAGCGCACCCGCCTTATAGTGCACAATACCTTTGCGCTTATATTTCTGGTGTGCGTATTTGTGTTTAGGCAAATAGACAATGGCTCGCTGATACAGGTGCTGCTGGTAGTGGCGGGCTATACCTATGGGCCGCTACTGGCGCTGTTTGCATTTGGCATCCTTACCACGCGGCTGGTGCGCAGCCAGTTTGTGCCGCTGGTGTGCATAGCGGCGCCTATAGCCTGCTATGTGCTCAAGCAGCACGACACTGCATGGCTGCATGGCTATGCCATAGGCACAGAGTTGCTCATTATCAATGCGGGCGTTACGTTTTTGCTGCTGCTGGCTACATCGCACAGAGGCAAAGCCAAGGGCTAAACGCCCCGGCGGCGCGCAGACGCTTTAAGTTATTGTTAGCACAAAACACCGTAATTTTCCATTTGCAATGGCGTAATGCGTCTGTTTTGTATACACACCTAAGCATAAACAACTATGAAAGAACAACTGAACAATATAAAAATGCGCGACTGGACCGAAACCAAGGCGCACTCGAGCTGGCAAATATTTAAAATAATGGCCGAGTTTGTGCAGGGCTTTGAAACCCTTGCCAAGATAGGTCCCTGCATATCCATCTTCGGTAGCGCGCGCACCAAGCCGGGGCATCAGTATTACGAGCTGACGGTAGAAATAGCCAAACGCCTTGCCGAAACCGGTTTTGGTATCATATCGGGCGGCGGACCCGGCATAATGGAGGCCGCCAACAAGGGCGCAAGCCTCGCCAAAGGCCGTAGCGTGGGCCTAAACATAGACCTCCCCTTCGAGCAAACCAGCAATCCGTATATAGACCTTGAAACATCTATCAAGTTCGACTACTTTTTTGTGCGCAAGGTGATGTTTACCAAGTATTCGCAGGGCTTTATAATGATGCCCGGCGGTTGGGGCACCATGGATGAGTTTTTTGAAGTAGCCACCCTGATACAGACCCGCAAGTTTACGCAAACGCCCATGATATGCGTAGGGTCGGCGTACTGGAAAGGGCTGTTTACCTGGATGCGCGAGGTGATGCAAGACGGCGAACACACCATAAGCCCCGGCGATCTGGAGCTGATAAAAATATTTGACACCGCCGACGAAGTGGTGGAATATATGAGCGAATTTTATACCCACAACAAACTGCAACCTAACTTTTAACCAACGCTATGACGGCTCCGCTACTACCCAGGGCAATAGAAGAATACGCATCGGCCTACACCACCCCCGAAACCCCGGCGCTTGCCGGCCTGAACCGCGAAACCAATATGAAGCGCGGCGACGCCGTAATGCTGTCGGGGCATGTGCAGGGCGCAGCGCTGAAAATGCTGAGCCAAATGATACGGCCTTTGCGCATACTGGAGATAGGCACGTTTACGGGCTACTCGGCTATATGCCTGGCTATGGGTCTGCGCGAGGGCGGCCACATGCACACTATAGAGATAGATGAAGAACTGTACGACCTGGCAGCCAAATACATAGCGCAGGCGGGCCTTGCCGGCAGCATAACGCAGCATACCGGCATAGCCGCCGATATTATACCCACCCTGGACGGGCCCTTTGATCTGGTGTTTATAGACGCCGACAAACCCTGCTACGAGCTGTATTACGAGCAGGTATTTTCTAAAGTACAGGTGGGGGGCTACATTATAGCCGACAATGTGCTGTATGATGGCGAGGTGGTGCTGCCGGTAAGCGAGCAGGGCAAAAACGCTAAGGCTATTCAACTGTTTAACGACCGCATACGGGCCGATAAACGGGTGGAACACCTGCTGGCGCCCATACGCGACGGACTGATGATAATAAGGAAAATAAGCGACTAACGCACCGACAACAATTCGTCCATCTTATTTTTTTCGCCGCCGTGGTTGGGCGCGCGGTGCAGCGCTGTAGATATAAACAACGACAGACCTATTAAAAACAAACATGCCGCCGAAAAACGCTGCATATAGATCATTCGCCTGACGGTGAGCATTTTTTTGATGCGCTCTGCAAGAAACACCTTGAAAAAATCTATACTCAGTATCACAGTAAGGCATACGCCAAACAGCAGTATGCGGTAGGCTGCCGATTTGCTGGCTATGATTGTTACGGCCCCCAGCCATGTAATAAGCACGCCCGGATTGAGGGTATTGACCAGAAAGCCGCTCAGCCATATGCGCATATAATGCCCGCCCGACACCAATACCGGCATAGCCGACGGCCGCTTGGGTTTGCGCTTTTTCAGGAAGCCGCTGAGGCCAATAGCCATCAGGGCCGTAGCTCCGCCAAAAGCAATATGTTGCTCATAGGGTTTCAAGTATTCGAGCCATGGAGCCGCTACATTGGCGAGGGTCACATACATGAGGTCGCTCACAGACACGCCCAGCACAAAAGCCCAGGCCGCCTTGTAGCTAAAATCGAGGCTGTATTTGATAATAGCAAAAAGCGTGGGCCCCACAGATATAGCCATAAACAGCCCCACCAATATCCCTTTTACAATCGCATCGAGTATTTGCCCCTGCATGGCCGAAAGGTAAGAACTTATATTGAGGGTTGAGATTATGGAGGTGTTATAAATTGCGGCGGG
>CAZLPE010000199.1:0-4964 GCA_964561325.1 uncultured Flavipsychrobacter sp. | reverse complement strand
ACTTACGACCTTCGTATATGATTGTTTCGCCCGGGCTTTCCTCGGTGCCGGCAAAAATAGAACCTGCCATAATGCACGATGCGCCTGCCGCTATTGCCTTTACCATATCGCCGGTGTAGCGTATGCCGCCGTCGGCTATTACAGGTATACCTGTTTTTTTCAACGCCTGCGCTGCTTCCATAATGGCCGTAAGTTGCGGAGCGCCTGCGCCGGTCACTACTCGCGTAGTGCAGATAGAGCCAGGTCCTACGCCCACCTTCACTGCGTCGGCTCCCGCGTCTGCAAGAGCTTTTGCGCCTGCGGCAGTGGCCACATTGCCAGCTATAATGGGTAGCGCTTTGTAGGCTTTCTTCACCATTTTTATTGCGTCTATTACGCCTTTTGAGTGTCCGTGAGCGCTATCCAGCGTTATTACGTCTACTCCAGCATTTTTTAAGGCTTCTACACGATCCAGTATGTCGGCAGTTATTCCTATAGCCGCGCCAACAACCAATCTGCCCATGCTGTCTTTAGTAGAGTTTGGATGGCTTTTAAGCTGAATGGTATCTCTAAATGTAATCAGTCCTATCAGCTTACCTTTTTTGTCTACTATAGGTAGTTTTTCTATTTTATATTGCTCCAGTATCCTTTCTGCCTTTTGCATGTCGGTGCCTGCGGCTGCGGTTACCAGTCTGTCTTTAGTCATTACTTCGCTTACCTTTTTCTTTGTGTTACGTTCAAAGCGCAGGTCGCGGTTGGTGAGCATGCCTACAAGCAGATAATTATCGTCCACTATCGGTATGCCGCCAATTTTATTATCTTTCATTATTTTCAGTGCATCGCCTACTGTGGCGTCTGGCTTAAGGGTTATTGGATCAAGGATAAGTCCATTTTCAGAACGTTTTACTTTTCGTACCTGATCGGCCTGACGCTCGATGCTCATGTTTTTATGTAGTATGCCAATGCCTCCTTCTCTGGCCAGAGCTATTGCCAATGGAGCTTCGGTAACGGTATCCATGGCTGCCGATACCATGGGTATGTTTATCCGTATGTCTTTTGTGAGGTTGGTTACAATACTTACTTCTCGGGGGAGGACTTCGGAGTAAGCGGGCATAAGAAGAACGTCATCAAATGTGAGTCCTTCGCCGTAGAACTTAGATTTTATTGCCATGTGCAAAGATATGAGTAAACTGCAAATTGTGCAAATAAGGTTTTATATTATATGGTCTATGCACCTATCAATCCTTTCTATCTTATTGCGCCAGACTTTGTTACTAAACGTACTCTTTAGAACGGATGTGTAAGTGCAACTTCGTATATAGTTCATTTTTTGTATTTTTAATGTCAAATAGATCAAAAAATGGATAGGAAAGAGTTTCTAAGTACCACGCTTGCCCTATGTAGTCTCGGGTTAATACCCGCCGGTGTATTTGAAAGCTGTAGTAAAGCAGCCAATACAGGACCCTCAAACCTTAATTTTACCGTCGATCTTACCAGCGCGCCCAATGCTGCGCTTAATACTGTAGGCGGAACTCTTGTTGTAAGCGGCGTAATAATCATCAGGTATTCCGCAACAGAGTTTTATGCATTCTCCGCCTATTGCACGCACGAGGGGTGTGCGGTAGGGTATAATTCAACATCGGCAAGAATCGTTTGCCCTTGTCATGGCGGAGTATTCAATGCCAACACAGGGGCAGTTTTAAGCGGACCTCCTCCTTCTGGTCTTTCCAAATACAATGTAGCGCTGACCGGCAACACGCTTTCTATTACCGGCTGATCCCTTCAATGGAAGTGTTGTCCTATTGTTTAAATTTTCTAAAAAATGCAGCCCCTTTTCATTTTTAGCTGTCCAATTTCTACTTTTATTTTTTTTAACGCCACGATATTATTTTATCCTAACCATTTAAAACAATAAATATGAGCGATTATGGGTCTGCTATTAAGCTGAGAAAAAAAGACAAATTACCTGTTACCAACACAGATATACAATGGGTGAAACAGGAGGTAGATAAAATTAAGAACCATACCTATACAAACGCACTTGGCGAACCGCTCCTATACAAATTCGTTACTACAGAAAACGATCGCTCTCAAATGCTGATATACCTGAGCGAATACTGGGATGGCGATGGAGACGATGAAGCGCTCTTTGAATTTGCAAAAGATAATGACCTGGTGCAGTGCGAAGACATTAGTAAAGGTTTGTCGAAATCCATTGGCGGTGTTTTTGCAATGGAGCCTGTTTTCGAAAGTTGGTAAAGAAATGCTTTTCTTATGTTTTTTAACCGGAGTCGCTTGTCATAAACACGAACACCGGTTTTTTGATAAGTAAGACTGGTAATTTCATTTGTTTCGATAAATCTATCAGCGAACTTGTGGTTTTGATATGCAAATTCTATTTGCTTCGAGGTAGGGAAACAAAGGTTTTTTTTCGTGTTATTGGTCGTTTTATAAAAATCCCCCTTTTGGAGTACCATAATTGGAACAATTGATACACATAAAATCGCTCAAATGCGTAATTTCGTTGCTCAATAAACAATAACCTAATAATATGCAATTAAAGCATGCGCTTATTTCTGGTGTAGCAATACTTACAATGGCTTCTTGTCAGGATGCTGGAACAAAGCAGATCGCGGACGCCGCACCTTCCCGTAAATTGTTAGATCCTGCAAATCTGGACACAACGGTTAGTCCTGGTGAGAATTTTTTTCAATACGCTAATGGCTCTTGGCTGAAAAACAATCCAATTCCCAACTCAGAAACAAGATGGGGCAGTTTCAACGAACTTCAGGAGAATAACTACAAGGCATTGAAGGCATTGCTTGATTCGGCAGCCGCCGTAAAGAATGCTCCCGCAGGTAGCGCCACTCAGAAGGTAGGCGATTTTTACCGCACGGGTATGGATAGCTTAGCTATAGAGAAGGCTGGTATTGCCCCTCTTAACGAAGCGCTTACAAGAATAGACAACATAAAAGACGCAGCAGGATTACTGCAAGAGATAACGCTGGAACATACTCAAGGCATTGGTTCTTTGTTTAGTTTTGGTATATCTCCCGATGAGAAAAATGTTACCAAACAAATCTGCCAGTTTTCGCAAAGCGGTTTGGGTATGCCGGGTAGGGAGTACTATACCGATCAGGATCCACGGACTACAGGCATTCGCGAAGCATACAAGCAATATATACCCAAGATACTCAGCCTCATGGGTGCAGATTCTAATGCAGCCAAAAAAGACGCAGCAGATATATATAAGTTAGAGTTGACCTTGGCTAACGCATCTATGACGCGTGTAGACATGAGAGACCCATACAAGTTGTACAATAAGTTCAGCTTAGATGGTATCAATAAATTGACTCCGGGGCTTGACTGGAAAGCATTATTTGCCGGTTTGAAAATTACGGGTCAGGATTCTCTGATGGTGGCAACGCCAAAGTTCTTTACCGAAGCTGCGAAGCAAATGAAAGCTACGCCTATTGAGGTTTGGAAGAAATATTTGAAATTCCACCTGGTAAACGACCTTTCTCCCTATATGAGTTCGGCATTCGATACCACTCATTTTGCGTTTTACAACAAAACCTTACGTGGGCAGAAAGAACAACAATTGCGTTGGAAGCGTATTTTGCGCGTAGTCGATGGTTCTATTGGCGAATTGCTCGGACAAATGTATGTTGACAAAAACTTCAAACCCGAGGCTAAGAAGCATATGCAGGAGCTTGTAGACAATCTGCAAAAAACCTATGCCGACCGTATTCAGAAGCTGGATTGGATGAGCGATGAAACCAAGAAGAAAGCGCTGACTAAGCTGAATGGCTTTATGAAAAAAATTGGTTATCCCGACAAGTGGAGAGATTACAGCGCGGTAACCATTGTAAACAACGACTATGTAAAAAATGTGTTGGCAACATCGCAGTGGGAGTATAACTATGAGTTGAACAAACTGGGTAAGCCCGTTGACAGATCAGAGTGGGGTATGACGCCTCCCACTGTAAACGCATATTACAATCCTTCTTTTAATGAAATAGTTTTCCCGGCGGGAATATTGCAATATCCTTTCTTTGACGAAAAAGCCGACGATGCCGTTAACTATGGCGGTATTGGCGCCGTAATAGGTCATGAAATGACACATGGTTTCGATGATCAGGGACGTTTGTATAATGCAGATGGCAACCTGAGCAACTGGTGGACTCCCGCTGATTCTGCAAACTTTACAGTCAAAGCGAATGTAGTGGTTAATCAGTTTAATAAAATTGTGGTTATGGATACCACCCATGCAAACGGACTTCTTACTCTTGGTGAAAATCTTGCCGACCTTGGTGGGTTGAATATTGCTTACGAAGCTTTTAAAAAGACCAAGCAAGGACAGAGCAACGAAAAAATTGATGGATTTACACCCGATCAGCGATTCTTCCTCAGCTGGGCGCAAGTATGGCGTGCAAACACCAGACCGGAAGAAATGGCATCGAGATTAAAAATGGATCCGCACTCGCCATCTGAATTGCGTTGCAACGTAACGCCAAGTAATATGGAAGCGTGGTATAAAGCATTTAATATTAAACCAACCGATAAAATGTTCAGACCAGAAGCGGAAAGAGCAAGGGTTTGGTAGCAGTTTTTTTATAGAATCCCTCCCCAAAAAGGAGGGATTTTTTTATGTCTCTATATTTGCATGGAGAAAATGTTGCATGTTTTAGTTTTCTTTTAATAGCAACTTAAAACAAGGATACAGCTTTTAATTCTGAGTTATTTAAAAATAAAAATTGCAATAACGGTAGTTCAGACCAACCCTTTTTTATCATTTTTCTGTCTTTTATACCGACAAGATTATTATTTAGTTATAACAGGTTACCCACAATTTCGCGAGTGTGTGTAAATACCTTTTGTAATTAGAAAAAATCACTTAAATTTAACCTGAGTTTTTTAAACTTGATTCTTATGCGTAATCGGTTACTATTATTTGCACTTTTTTTCATTTCTTTCAGGAGCAG
>CAZLPE010000198.1:1597-4978 GCA_964561325.1 uncultured Flavipsychrobacter sp. | reverse complement strand
AAGCAACAATTGCATTTTCAGCGCAAACACAAACCTGTTTATGTGTTGGAATATGCCGAATTAGGAATGCTGAGTGGTATAATTATGTTCATCGCAATAGTAGGTAACACTACATTTTCTGCCTAATGAAAGGGAGTTGTCATCTCGTTTACTACCCAGAACCCCACATTTCATCAACCGCTTATACCTCCGGCGCTTGCAGCGACATCATGTAGTGCGGTATGCCTACTTCGGTAAACTCATCGCCGTAAGGGGTGTAGCCCATGCTGGCGTAAAAGCCCATGGCTACTTT
The DNA here is from genome assembly GCA_964561325.1 of uncultured Flavipsychrobacter sp. Classification (GTDB taxonomy): domain Bacteria; phylum Bacteroidota; class Bacteroidia; order Chitinophagales; family Chitinophagaceae; genus Nemorincola. The sequence continues at coordinate 4,686 of CAZLPE010000198.1, read as the reverse complement.
GCGGGCGTGGAGTATTATTTGTTTATAGCCGGCATGCCACGCATATTTTTCGGCAGCCTGCACCAGCATACGGCCCACGCCTTTACCTTGCCATGTGGGGTACACAGCCATTGCCCTCAGCTGTATCTGCTCGTCGCTGAGGCGATGCATAAATACGCAGCCTATAACGCTGCCGCCCGATGAAGCCACAAAAATAGTATCTATAAAGTCGCGGCTCAGGTTGTCGTTTTTCAGGCTCAGGCCCAGGGGCTTGCGCAGCACTTCCTCGCGCAGGTTCCACACCTCCTGAAACTCGGGCATGTCGGGGGTTATGGTATATACTTTTATTTGATTGTCGGCCATGGGTAGCAGTGGGCGCACTATTGTAGCGCACCCCTACAAAAATAGTTAAAAACAGGGCGGATAACTAATCGAGAATGATTTCTGTTTCCTGCGCGCTACGTATCTGGAAGGGTTTTACTTTTTCAGATGCAAACGATTTTGTCGGGCCTTTCTGGTAGTGCGCCTGATACTCGCCGGGCTGTATCTGCAAATGCTGCATAGATGGATTATCGAGCTCCAGTGTAGCAAACTCCATATATTTATCGCCCGAACGCTGGTACAGCGTCACCTTAGTGGCGTTGGTTTGGGGTGTAAACTTAGCAAAGCCGGGCTGAGGTATGCGTATTATGGTTTCTACATCAAAGTCGAGGTCGAGGTAGCGTACATCTTTAGGAAAGGTATTGATCTCTATGTGGTAGCTGCCGGGCTCATACTCCACAGCTTCGGTGCATTTTTGCAGGTTTACACGGCCGCGCTTTTTGTTGCGCTCTATTACCTGCGCCACAAATTCGGTTACTGGTCGGGTACGGTTGTCGCCATAGGCAAAGCTGATGGTAGTGTTTTTCACCACTACGTCTACTCTGTTCTTTTTGTCCTTTTCTATTTTCAGGTTGGGCACTACCAGCGTGCGTTTTGATGCAAATGTGAGGTTGTAAGTTCCTACTGCAATATCGTTTTGCGGATCGGGATTGCCCTCGCCGTCTACTGTGCGGTAAAACTTCTTCACGTCTTTGTGCGTAGCAGGGTCTACCAGCACTACCTGCGGCGTGGTGGCGTAATACTTGCCCTTGCCATTGGTGAAGTATACCTCCAGCGTGGTTTCTTTTGCTTCTTCGGCCACATAGGTAAAATCGGCCTTCATTTCGCCGGGAGCCAGCGCTTTATCTGTTTTTACCAGTTTTGCGGGCTGCACAGGCGCTACCACTACGGCAGGGGGAGGGGCGGCATCGTACTTGAAGGGCGGCAAAGGCGGCACTGCGCGCGGCGATAGCGTTTTGTCTTCTATCACCCAAAAGCCTATCAGCGTTTTGGGCGCGGCCAGTTTCAGTCGGGCTATTTTCTCCGGCGAGCGGTCGAGCTGTTCTATTGGCGGCACATACGGAATATCGTATACCGGCGGCGGCAGGGGCATGCTACGCATAGCCGCTACCATGGGGCGGGGCGTAGGGGCTACCACAGCCACGCGCTGGGCGGCCTGCAGGCGGAGCGGCGATATCTTGGCAATGTCGCGCGGAACGGTGGGCTCCTCGGCGGCAAATGGCGGCAACGCCGGCGCCAACACCGGTTGCGGAGCGGCAGGGCGTGGAGCCGTAGGGGCTGCTATTGACACGGGCCTGGCTACGGCCAGCGCAGAAATCTTGTCTGACACGCGCGGCGGGGCGGGTATAAAATATACAGGTTCGGGCAGCGCTGGCACGGCCATGGGGCCATGTGTTATGGGCGGCCCCGTAACAATGGTATATTGTATGGGGCGCAGGGTTGTGGCTGCAAATATCTTTTCGTTGTCGCGGGGTGGCGGCGGTATTATTATTACCGGCTCGGGCAGCGGTATCACGCGGTCCAGCGGGCCGGGCACAGGCATACGCACAGGCGCAATATTTATTTTTACTACCGGCGTTCCCGTAAGGCGGCTTATCTTTTCGGGCGAAGGCTTCACTTTTACCGGCGGCTTCACCACCGTATCAGCCTTTTTGGGCGGCTGGGGCGGCGTTGCTTTCTTTATCGAATCTATGTTTTTAGCAATCTCTATGTTGGGGATGTTTACATTAAGCACGCTGGGCGTGTTGGCTTTTACGGCCTGTAGCTGCTTATAATCCGACTGTTTTATTTTCAGTACCGGCCTGTAGGCGTTTACTATGGTGCTTACTGCCTTAGGTATGTCGCCGTTCTTGGTCACTTGCAGGTAATCGCCTATACACGAGTATACGTTTTTCAGACTGGCGTCGTCTTCCAGACTTACAATATAGGGTTTAAACAACACCTTCGATTGCAGCAAGCGTTTCATGACATCGCATATATCGCCGCCGCAGCTTTCGCCGCCATCGGTTATGAGTATTATGCTGTATGCGTTCTTGTTTACCTCCACAATATCGAATTCGGCTGCCTGACTTAGCGCATAAGCTATGGGGGTAACGCCCAGCGGATGAATATCTGTAAGGCGCAGATCCATTTGTATGCGGTTGTCTTTGGCAAACGCTACTTCGTTTTTGGTATCGTAGCAGTTGTTTTCGAGCGTGGTATATTGGTGACCAAAAACGCGCAGCGAAAATTCGACCTGATTGTTTACAGCATATACGCTGTCCATGAGCGATAGTATCAGTTCGTCGGCGGCCCGATACTTTGGTTTTCCTCCGGGCCAGGTATGTATCATACTCGACGATTCGTCGAGCAGGATAAGAATACGCGACTGCATCCATTCTTCTTTTACCTGAGCAAATGAAAAATGGGCTGAAAAAATACCCGCAAACAACAACATAGACCGCCTGAACCGCATGTATACCCCTAAAACGTACTCAAAAATGTGTGAAAAACTAAAAAGTCAAAATTACCAACAATAAGTGGTAGCGCCATAGGTGAATTTTATTTTACGATTTTTTTATATTCTGTTGGGGAAAACTGGTCTAATAACCTCGCAAGGCTGCGCATGTAATCACCCGAAATACGTTTATAATACGAGCAAATACCTACTCCTAATACACCGATGCCGTAGGTATCGCATGTTTATAGCATTATGCACCGAACTATACACCGATGCCGTAGGTATCGTA
>CAZLPE010000198.1:0-1497 GCA_964561325.1 uncultured Flavipsychrobacter sp. | reverse complement strand
GTGAGCTGCTCATATTCGGGCGCCCATTTACGAATGTATTTCAGGTCGGGGTCAAACTTTTGCGTTTGCAGGTACGGATTAAATATCCTGAAATAGGGTGCGGCATCGCAACCGCTGCCTGCGGCCCACTGCCACCCGCCATTATTAGCCGACAGGTCGAAATCGAGGAGCTTTTCTGCAAAATAAGCCTCGCCCCATCGCCAGTCTATGAGCAAGTGCTTGGTCAGGAAGCTGGCCGTTATCATACGCACCCGGTTGTGCATAAATCCGGTAGTATTCAGCTCTCGCATACCCGCATCTACTATCGGGTAGCCGGTTTGGCCATTTTTCCAGCGGTCAAACTCCGCCTCATTATTGCGCCACTCTATTTTGTCGTATTCGCGCTTAAAACTTCCGCCTACCACATGCGGATAGTGAAACAGTATAGCCATATAAAACTCGCGCCATATCAGTTCGTTCAGCAATGTTTCGTTGATGGCCTTTACCCGTGCGGCCAGTTGGCGTATGCTTAGTGTGCCAAACCTCAGGTGCAGGCTCAGGCGCGTGGTGCCGGCTATAGCGGGTAGGTCGCGGGTTTTGTCGTAGGTGGCGGCAATATTTTCGTTCAGTACTGCCGGTCCGGTATGCGGATCGGCATAAGTAAAACCTATATCGGCCAGCGACAGCATTGGCCCCGGCGCCAGCCGGTAAAAGTTGGTAAAATATTGCTCAGTCGGGTAGGGTTTTAGGTAAAAGTCGGTTAGCTTTTGCTTCCACTTTCGGCTGTAGGGCGTAAACACCGTGTAAGGTTCGCCATTGTCTTTCATCACCTCGCCGCGGTCAAAAATTACCTGATCTTTATACGAATGCAGCGTAATTCCCTTTTGCGCCAGCACATCGGCTATACTGTTGTCGCGCGCTATGGCTGCCGGTTCGTAGTCGCGGTTGGTATATACAGCTTTAATAGCATATTCGGTAGTCAGGCGGGCAAACACCTCTTTGGGGGAGCCATGCAGCGTGAGCAACGAGCTACCCATGCCTGCAAGCTGCGTTTGCAACTGTTGCAGGGCTTGGTGGATATACGTTACCCGCATATCCGCTTTATTATCCAGTTTATCCAGTATGTCGGTGTCAAATATAAATATTGGCAAAACCGGCGTTCCAGCCTTTAGCGCCCTGTACAGGCCGGCATTGTCGTTGAGTCGCAGGTCGCGGCGAAACCAGAATACAGATACGGTTGGCGTCATAATGTTGCAGTGTAGCGGCAAAGGTATAGTTGTTTCATTACTAAGCGGTTGCGCTATGCCGCAGAAAACACTGATAGCCCTATAGGCGAAAATGCGCCGCCCGTCGGTGTGGGGTGCGGCGCATGTTGTTATAAACATGCGATGCCTATTGAGTCGTTGTTTGCGGAGCTATTATTATAAATACATTTCGCGTGATTACATTCGATGCCTATGGCATCGGTGTAAGGTGCGGTATATATTTCTATAAACATTTGATGCCTGTGGCATCGGT
>CAZLPE010000197.1:0-5009 GCA_964561325.1 uncultured Flavipsychrobacter sp. | reverse complement strand
TATAATATCAGAATAAGTACATCAGAGATAATCTACAAAGCACATTGTACCCGCGTATATCCAAGATTTGACAACTTTTTAGAAAGTTGTCAAATCTGAGTTATGAAATATAATATCAGACTAAGTACATCAGAGGTAATCTACAAAGCACATTGTACACGCGTATATCCAAGATTTGACAACTTTTTAGAAAGTTGTCAAATCTGAGTTATGCACCATAATATCAGTCTAAGTACATCAATAGTAAAATGCACTAAACTATGACGTCTTCAATGTAATTATATAAAAATCAACCCACTAATGCAGCTACTTTGTGTCTGCATTAGTTTTTTATAATCTTTCTGACTTCTGAGTTATTTACTTTCAGAATATACACCCCAGCATTTAGCTCCGATATATCCAACCTTACATTTTTCTTACCGTACGTTGCTGTATAAACCACCTGGCCAAGAACATTTGAGATCGAAACATTTTCTATATTTCTATCGCTTGATATATATAATTCAGCGTTCGCTGGATTCGGGTATATACTAAAATCACTCTCCATATTTTTTATACCCAAAGTACCCGGACATCCTATTGTGTTCTCGACAATATTTGTAAGTACTACGGGATTGGCATCGAAGTATATTCCTACCCTATTTTTTATAGTTGCTCCATAAGAAAGACCAGGCTTAATGTTAATTGTGTACACAAGCATACCCTGACATTGATTGTGGTAAGAACTATCAAGTAGTTTTATATTAGGAAAATTAAACTTAAAAACATTGCGACCGGATAGATCGGTTGATCTGGAAACTTCCATCATGTGCGAAGCAGCAACAAATCTTAATGAACCTGCATCAAGATTGTTGGAAAGCGTATCTAATACATATATATTGTCAGCTGTATCGTTTCCTGTGTTCTCAAATCGGATAGTATAGCGCAACTGATGAACCGTATCTGGCCCCAAACACCCTTCCGGAGATACGGTAATATCGTTCGGGTCTGTACTTATTCTGATAGTATCATTCCGTACAACAATATTGTTGGCTGTATCAGAATCGCCAGACATTGGAGTTATTGCTATTGCAGTATTTACTGTATCTCTTGCCAATAGCGATGTATCTGGCACAACGAATGTGGCATGAATACCGAAATTAGAATTAAGATAAGATAGTGTTCCAACATTCCAGATTGCAGTATTGCCAGAAACAGATGCGGGTGCGGGATAAGCGCTACCAAAAATGAATTTTGGACTAAAAGTTACTTTTAAAGATGCAGGGATCGGGTTGCAATTAGCGTTTCCTGCAAGAATAGACAAAGTTTGACCTCGTGCATCTGTGCTCACACCTGTGGTAATCGACAAATCAAAATCAGTTGTTGTGTCGCATGAAAATCCAAAATAACGTGTTGGATTGATTCCGGCTGTTAATGTGTCGGTTATTATTCCGGTTATAGGGCAGGTTGATGTAAGAAACCCAGATGTGCCTATAACCCTAAATTGGAAAATATCTCCGGGGGTACCATGACTGTTATAATACAATACGCTGGTAGCAGAAACAGTATCAATCACTGCTCCATTTTTTGATACTTCTAACGTAACAGGCAATAAATTAAATTTCTCTCCTACGTCTTTCAAACAATTATTATTGGCATCAAGAAAAAACTTAATAGGCATTACACCCGAAACGCCTAAAGAATCACCAAACATCCTCACCTCTGCCGGTGATAAAACCCTATTATAAATTCTAATTTCATCAACGACAGCATTTAACCAATACGGATAGTCTGGTCCGTCATCGCTTTTACCAAAAAACAACGAATCAGTACTACCAGAAAATGAACAACGGGCATAAAAAGTATTCACCATCTCACCATCAACGTATATTTTTGTAGTGTCGCCATCATAGGTAAGAACCACATTATACCACCTATCGGGTACGATGGTAGGTGTATAGTACCATTCTGTCTGAGGCGTATGCGACAGATCATTACCTGTCCAACCTGCAAAAACGTCTTGTGTTGGTGAAAAAATACTGTTACTGTTATCAAATGCGTTATCAAAAAACTCAAGGTGATATGAAAAACTTGACGTCCACTGATGGCCTCTCCATATAACTGCATTGCCTTGACAATGGCCTGAATAAAAACCAGTGGGCTTAATTAGCGCACAAAACGAATGTACCATCGTATTCATTAATGTACTCGATGGCACAGCTATGTAATTTGATATACCGTTAAATGCATAAGCAGTATTGGGTAATCCGGCCATACCGGTTGTAAGCGTCGAACCTCGCACAATACCATGCAGATTGTTGCCGCTTACATCGTTGGCGTTTCCGTCGAACGACCATCTGCCCACCAAACCGGAATATCCCTGTCCAAGAGCTGACCAACAAGAAAGTAAAATAATAGAGGGTAAGATTAGTAGTATTTTTTTCATAAGAAACGGTTATTTATTGAGCAAATAGGAAATCTATGTAAATGTAGCGATTTCAATACATAAACAAAATATTAATTGAAAAATCGCTACCAACGCGCTAAAATTAAATACCGCATTGCTCCCCAAAAAGTAAATACCTGCAACTAATAACCCCATATAAAACCTAAACAACGAAAGAAGCTGGAAATTTGTAATTTCGCGCAAACAGTATTCCGATGCCTCATTATTATTCATTAGGAAACATTCCATCTAAGCGGCACACTCAGTTTCGCAAGCCCGATGGCTCATTATATTCCGAACAATTGTTCAGTACAGAAGGATTCTCGTCCAATTCTTCGCTGTTGTACCACCTGCACCCGCCAACCATAATATTGAAAGCTGAAGAGCCGGTGAACGTAGCGCCGGTGGCTGCAAGCCCCAATATATTAAAACACAGAAGCTTTAAGGGGTTCAAAGTTCCAGCCGGCAAGGGCTATTTGGAAAGCAGAAAAACTGTATTGTTTAACAATGATGTGCATCTTACATTGGCCGGTCCAAAACGCGGGCTAGATGCGCATGTGTTTTACAAAAATGCAGATACCGACGAAGTATTATTTATACATAAAGGTACCGGCCGACTGAAAACCCAATATGGTCAGCTACCATTTGGCTATGGCGATTACGTTGTCGTTCCGCGCGGCACTATTTACCAGATAGAGTTCGACGACGAAGACAACCGTTTGTTTATAGTAGAATCGTTTAGCCCTATTACCTTCCCCAAGCGATACCTGAGTAAGTACGGCCAATTGCTGGAACATGCTCCTTTTTGCGAGCGCGACCTGCGCAAGCCGGAAAATCTGGAAACTATAGATAAGAAAGGCGAATTTTTGATACAGGTAAAAAAGAAAGGATACATGTACCCGATATGGTATGGCCACCACCCCTTTGATGTAGTGGGCTGGGATGGCTGCGAATATCCGTACATACTGAGCATTCACGACTTTGAACCAATAACAGGCCGCGTGCACCAACCGCCGCCCGTGCATCAGACGTTTGACGCGCACAACTTTGTGATCTGTTCCTTCGTTCCGCGCTTGTTCGATTATCATCCTTATGCCATACCCGCTCCTTACAACCATAGTAATATAGATAGCGACGAAGTGCTGTACTATGTAGATGGCGACTTTATGAGCCGTAAGCATGTAGAAAAAGGTATGATAACGCTTCACCCTGCCGGTATACCGCATGGCCCGCATCCCGGCACTGTAGAAAAGAGCATTGGCGCCAAGGAAACAAAGGAACTTGCAGTGATGGTAGACACCTTTCACCCGCTGCAACTGACGAAGGATGCCGTAGACATAGAAGACGACACCTATGTGTATAGCTGGGCAGAGTAACACAAAAATCATAAATACTAACCAAAACAACGCAATACAATACAGATATGGAAACGCTAACTGTTAGCCAGAAAATGACCCAGGCAAAAGATTTTTTGCCAATAAACGGCACCGACCACGTAGAATTTTATGTGGGCAATGCGAAACAAGCTGCCCACTATTACAAAACAGCATTTGGTTTTCAGTCGGTAGCATATGCCGGTCCGGAAACTGGCGTAAGAGACAGAGCGTCTTACGTATTGCAGCAAGGCAAGATCCGCTTTGTGCTCACCACGCCGCTCAACTCTGAAAGTCCCATAACAGCGCATATTGCCAAGCATGGCGACGGGGTGAAAATACTGGCCCTGTGGGTAGACGATGCTTACAAATCGTTTGAAGAAACAGTAAGCCGAGGCGCCAAAGTTTATATGGAACCCAAAACGCTTACCGACGAAAACGGCGAAGTACGTATGAGCGGCATATACACTTATGGCGAAACAGTGCATCTGTTTGTAGAGCGTAAAAACTATACCGGCACATTTATGCCCGGCTACAAAGAATGGAAAAGCGCCTACAACCCAACCGATACCGGCCTACTGTATGTGGACCACTGCGTGGGCAATGTGGGCTGGAATCGCATGAACCCAACCATAAAATGGTATGAAGACGTAATGGGATTTGTAAACATATTATCGTTCGACGATAAACAGATCAATACCGAGTACTCGGCGCTAATGAGTAAGGTAATGAGCAATGGCAATGGGTATGTGAAATTTCCGATAAACGAACCTGCTGAGGGCAAGAAAAAATCGCAGATAGAGGAATACCTCGATTTTTATGAGGGCGAGGGTGTGCAGCACGTGGCTATAGCTACCGCCGATATTGTAAAAACGGTAAGAGAACTTAAAGCGCGCGGCGTTGAATTTCTGGATGCACCGCCAAACGCATACTACGAAGATTTACCGAACAGGGTTGGCAAAATAGATGAAGATATTGCGCCGCTGCAAGAGTTGGGCATACTGGTAGACTGCGATGAGGAAGGCTACCTACTACAGCTATTTACAAAACCGGTAGAAGACCGCCCTACCCTATTTTTTGAAATAATACAGCGCAAGGGCGCACAAAGCTTTGGCGCCGGCAACTTTAAAGCCTTGTTTGAATCGATAGAGCGCGAACAAGCTAAGAGAGGAAATCTGTAATACATAGCAACAATAAAATTTGTACCCATC
>CAZLPE010000196.1:0-5082 GCA_964561325.1 uncultured Flavipsychrobacter sp. | reverse complement strand
TGCGCATACTTAACGTAGATGAGATGAACTACTTCCCGATGCGCAAAGAATACGAGATGGAAGACCCCACGCGCCGCGACAAAGACGATGAGATGTTTGGGCGTGGATAGGCAGCTTTGAGCTAAAAATATTTTATTAACAAGTACCCATACTAAGTTTCAGACACCGCATTGAGGCGCTGGTATGGAGATATACGACAGGGTTTATGACAGAGATACAACCACATCAGCAACATCATATAAAGCTATCTGAAGAGTCGCTTCAGAAGCAAACCACCACGCTCAATCTGGGGCCTACGCACCCGGCTACGCATGGTGTGTTTCAGAACATAATGGAGATAGATGGCGAGCGTGTGCTGGAAACCGTGCCTACCATCGGTTATATACACCGCGCATTCGAGAAAATAGCCGAACGCCGCCCCTACTATCAGGTTACAACCCTTACAGACAGGCTCAACTATTGTTCATCGCCTATCAACAATATGGGCTGGCACATGACCATAGAAAAGCTGCTGAATATACCGGTGCCTAAGCGTGTGCAGTATATGCGCGTAATAGTTATGGAGCTTGCCCGCATTGCCGACCACCTGGTGTGCAACTCGGTAATAGCCGTAGACACCGGCGCGCTTACGCCCTTTACCTACGTGTTTCAGTATCGCGAAAAGATATACGAGATATTTGAAGAAATATGCGGTAGCCGCCTCACCACCAATATGGGCAGAGTGGGCGGTTTCGAACGCAATTTTCCTCCCGCAGCGTTCCACAAGCTCGACGACTTTCTGAAGACCTTCCCTAAGATAATGAAGGAGTTCGAATCGCTGCTCAACCGCAACCGCGTGTTTATGGACAGGTGCATAGGCGCAGGCCCTATAAGCGCCGAGCGCGCCCTTAACTATGGTTTTACCGGACCCAACCTGCGGGCCACCGGTGTAGACTATGATGTGCGCGTGGCTATGCCCTACTGCTCGTACGAGGATTTCGATTTTAAGATACCAGTAGGCACCGTAGGCGATGTATACGACCGTTTTATGGTGCGCAACGGTGAGATATGGGAAAGCGTGAGTATCATTAATCAGGCAGTCGAAAAAATAGCGGCTATAGAGAAACAATATCCCGAGCAGAAAAATATTTTCTATGCCCCCGAGGCCGACCATTACCACCTGCCGCCCAAGGAAGATGTATATACCAAAATGGAAGCCCTTATATTTCACTTTAAAATGATAATGGGCGAGATAGATGCACTACCGGGCGAGGTGTACCATAGCGTAGAAGGCGGCAATGGCGAGGTAGGATACTACCTGATAAGCGATGGCGGCCGCACGCCTTACAGGCTGCACTTCCGTCGTCCGTGCTTTATATATTATCAGGCATACCCCGAAATGGTGGAAGGCGGCTTGCTGAGCGATGCAATTATTACCCTCAGTAGCCTGAATGTGATAGCGGGCGAGCTGGATGCATAGCATTGGGTAACACTGTTTGTATACAAATGATGAGACAGTACCCCGAATAAACTGACGGTGTAAACGGGTTTATATAAATGGACGATGAGAAACGAATTCTGTAGGTAATAGAACAATTGCAATTTGAATTCCTGGAATTCTAAAATGAGAAAGATCAATGAGCATTAAGTTTACAGCAGAAAAGCTGGATAAAGTAAAGGAAATAATAGCGCGCTACCCCGATGGTAAGCAAAAAAGCGCGTTAATACCCGTATTGCACCTTGCGCAAGACGAGTTTGGCGGATGGCTTAGCGCCCCCGTGATGGACTATGTAGCCGGCTTGCTCAATATATTGCCCATTGAGGTATATGAGGTGGCTACGTTTTATAGCATGTTCAATACTAAGCCGGTAGGCACATATCTGCTTGAGGTGTGCCGCACAGGGCCATGTATGCTCAATGGCAGTGACGAAATAATAGACTACATAAAAGAAAAGCTGGGTATAGGCGAGGGACAAACCACCGAAGACGGATTGTTTACCCTAAAGCCGGCCGAGTGCCTTGGCGCTTGCGGCTATGCACCCATGATGCAGTTGGGCAAACACTACAGAGAACACCTGACCAAAGAGAAAATAGACCAACTGATTGTAGAGCTACGGGGTAAATCAAAAAAATAACGCTATGGCTTTCGATCTTGACCTTCAATTTATATTGCCTTGCAAACCCCGTAGGGCTATGCAGCTACTTACCGACGCCAAACTGATAAGAAAGTGGAGCGGCGGCGAGGCAATAGTAGAAAATATGGTAGGCGGTAGGTTTGCCATGTTCGACGGATGGGTAACTGGTAAGGTTTTGAAATTAGGACTCAACGATCTGGCATATACCTGGATATCTGGCGACTGGCCTGCGGGCACGCCAGCATCTGAGGTGCACTATCAGCTAAAAGACCACGAAGCCGGAACCTGCGTATTGGTAAAACACACCAACTTTCCGAGCGAGGAGGAAATGAACAGTCACAAAACAGGATGGTCTGAATATTTTTTCGATCCGATGGAAGATTACATAATGGCCGTAGACCGAACCTAAGCAATGAGGCGCATATATATATTATTGTTACTGGCATTAATCTGTGGCGTATCTGCCATAGCCCAAGACGCTAAGAGTCTAGGCATAGCCATGACAAATATAGACAAAGCGCTTGTAGCCAAAGACAGCGCAGCGCTAAAACAACTGCTGAACAAAAGCCTCACCTATGGTCACTCTAATGGCTGGATAGAGACCCGCGCCGATGTGATCAATGATCTCTACAACGGCAAGCTCACCTACAAATCTATCACCCCCCGGGCGCAAAACGCTTCATTGAATATAGAAGGCGCCACAGCCTCTGTACGCTACCTTGCCGACCTCGACGTAGTATATGGCGGCAAACCTATGCAACTGCAACTACATGTGCTGCAAGTATGGGTGTGGGTGGGCAACCACTGGGAGCTGTTTGCAAGGCAGAGTGTGAAGATGTAGCATAAAGACGATGGTAGCAAAAAACAAAACAGAATATTAAATAGTAATAAATAATATATGAAGAAGTTTGGCCTAAAAGTGTAATAGATTAAAGTGTGATGAGATAAGGCGAAACAATAGGTTTAAGAGCGTAGCCGCTCGAAAAGTTGTAAACATTTTTGGACTTACATTTGCAAGAATAGAATAACCAATGGCAGTAAAAGTACTTTTAGAAAACGACCACATAGAAGGTATTCGTTATTACGAAACCTACCGCAAGCATGGCGGCTACCGCGCAGCCGAAAAGGCCCTGAAAATGGCGCCGGGCGATATAGTGGAAGAAGTAAAGAAAAGCGGCCTTAGAGGGCGTGGCGGCGCTGGGTTTCCTACTGGTATGAAATGGAGCTTTCTGGCCAAGCCGGAGGGTGTGCCAAGGCATCTGGTGTGCAATGCCGACGAATCGGAGCCCGGTACGTTTAAAGATCGCTACCTCATGGAGTTCCATCCTCATTTGTTTATAGAGGGCTTGCTCATAAGCAGTTTTGCGCTGGGTAGCAACGCAACCTACGTATACATTCGCGGCGAATATGCCTGGATACCAGATATACTGGAGCAGGCCATACAAGAAGCCAAAAACAATGGCTGGCTGGGTAAGAATATTTTAGGCACTGGCTTTGATTGCGAAATATATGTGCATCGCGGCGCGGGCGCATACATTTGCGGAGAGGAAACAGCCCTTATCGAGTCGCTGGAAGGCAAGCGCGGCAATCCGCGTATGAAGCCGCCATTCCCCGCTATTCAGGGTGTATGGATGCGCCCTACGGTGGTGAACAATGTGGAAACAATAGCCGCTGTAGTGCCTATCATAAACATGGGCGGTGAAGAGTATGCCAAAATCGGCGTTGGGCGCAGCACCGGCACCAAGTTGCTGTCGGTATGCGGCAATGTAAACAAGCCCGGCGTTTACGAAATAGACATGACCATTTCGGTTGAGGAGTTTATATATAGCGATGAATATTGCGGCGGTATACCCAAGGGCAAACGCCTGAAGGCGTGCATACCCGGTGGATCGTCTGTGCCAATAGTGCCCGCCAACCTGCTGTTTAAAACAGCCAAGGGCGAGACCCGCTACATGAACTACGAGAGCCTGAGCGACGGCGGCTTTGCCACCGGCACCATGATGGGATCCGGCGGTTTTATAGTGCTCGACGAAACCCAGTGTATCGTTCGCCATACTATGACGCTGGCGCGTTTTTACAACCACGAGAGCTGCGGACAATGTAGCCCCTGCCGCGAAGGCACCGGATGGATGTATAAAATACTCAAAAATCTGGAATATGGCAAGGGTAAAATGAGCGATATAGACCTGCTATGGGACATACAGCGCAAAATAGAAGGCAACACCATTTGCCCGCTGGGCGATGCCGCAGCATGGCCGGTAGCCGCCGCTATACGCCACTTCCGCGACGAGTTTGAGTGGCATGTGAAGAACCCTGAAGAGTCGCAGACACGGAACTATGGCTTGGCGCACTATGCCGATCCGATACATGTACCGGTGGGGTAAGGTGTAGGCATAAGCATTTGTTGTTCTGCGATATGTAAGGATGGTGAAGTTTGGAATATAGAAAGAACAGAAATGAGTTTAGTATACGCAAAAATCGGGCTGTCGAACCCGGTTGTGCCAACACTGGAGCCTATTGAAACCAAGTGACTCGTAGATAGTGGCTCTACATACTTGTGTATTCCACAGCATATGGCTATTCAGCTGGGGTTGAAAGAACTACAAACAAGAGAGGTGGTTCTTGCCGACGGCTCATCTAGATTAGCGCCCTACGTTGGTCCTATGAAAATTGAGTTCGATACACGAATATGTTTTGTAGGCGCTATGGTGGTAGGCGATGAATGTTTGCTTGGTGCAGCGCCAATGGAAGATATGGATTTGGTGATACATCCCAAGCTGTTTAAGCTAAGTGTAAAACCAGAGTCGCCAAACATAGCACGTGGTTTTGCAAAATGAGCAATTGGCGTCAATAAGGTAAACTACATTTAAGTAGTAGCGAAAACAAAGCAGATATTGAACCACATAAACAACATAGAAATAACCAATTTCAAATCCATACGCCACTTAAAGATAGAGGGGTGTAAGCG
>CAZLPE010000195.1:0-5120 GCA_964561325.1 uncultured Flavipsychrobacter sp. | reverse complement strand
AAAAAACGTACAACAAATGGCCATTCAGGTAGGACAAATTGCTCCGGACTTTACACTCAGAGACAACGAAAGAAATGTGGTAACCCTTAGCGAACAAAAGGGCAAAAATGTGGTGTTGGTATTTTTCCCACTGGCTTTTACCGGCACCTGCACCAAAGAGCTCTGCTCTATACGCGACAGTATTGGCATATACGGAAGCCTCAATGCGCAGGTATATGGCATATCTGTAGACTCGCTATTTGCACTAAACAAATTCAAGGAAGAACAAAACCTCAATTTCCCGCTCCTGTCCGACTTCAATAAGGTAGCCTCTACTGCCTACGACTGCATTTATGCGCACTTCTTCAACGACATGGACGGCGTGTCAAAACGTTCTGCATTTGTGATTGATAAAGAAGGTATTGTGCGTTATGCCGAAGTTTTGGAAAATGCGCTCGAATTGCCAAATTTCGAAGCAATACAAAATTGTTTGCAAGAGTTAAATCATTAATTTGCAGGCAAATAATTAAACATCATGAAGAAAATCTACATTTTATCCTGCGCTTTGCTGGCAGGCTCAATGTCTTATGGACAAACCATTCCAAACGGCGGAATGGAAACATGGCGCAATAGCACCGCCGGAGTGGTGAGCGCTAAACCTGTTCATGCGCCAACTAACTGGTACGGAGCCGACACATTGGTTATTGGTATCGGGCAAACCCTGGGAACTATATTGGGCATATCGCCGTCGGTATGGAAAAGCCAACTCTTTGAAGAATCTACAGTAGTGCATGGCGGCACAAGATCTGCCAAGTTGATAACCGTAGATCAGGATACGCTTGGAATGTTTCCGGGCATTATGACCAATGCCAAAGCCAGCGTAACGATAAGCCTCGCAGGTCTGGACAATATTAAGTACAGCGGCGGTACACCTACCAACTTACGCACCCGCACGGTAAGCGCCTGGGTAAAATACCTGCCCGGCAAAGACAGCATCACGGGTATGTTTGGCGGCGCCGATACTGCCAGTATGAGCATTCAGGCCTTGGCGTTTATAGGTACAAAAGACTCTGTGGTGGGAAGCGGTTTTGTGCGCATAGCCCCTAATACTGCGTTCACTCAAGTTACTGCAAATATGGTGTATCGTTCCGATTTCGACTCTAACCGTTATGCTGTCGACACGGTGCGTATAGTGTTTGCAAGCGGCGGCGCAGGCGCTACGTCTGCCCTGGATAGCAGCATACTTTATGTAGATGATGTAACCATGACTGGAGTAACCCAAACAATTATCAATGCGGTGCCTACCGTAACAGACGGCGCTGAGGTGGTAAAAGTGTATCCAAATCCGGCAAAAGGCATACTATACCTTAATGGCCCAGCAAACACAAAACTGAACTATACGTTATATGCCGTAGATGGCCGCCAAGTAGCTAACAAATCGGTAGACGGAACAACGAGCCTTGCTATTGGCGACCTTGCTGCCGGAACTTACCTCTATGCTATTGCCGACGAAAACGGTATTATCGTTCAGCGCGGCAAGGTGGAAGTTAGTAAGTAGTGTTTAGTAGATAGTAGATAGTACTTAGTAGATAGTAGATAGTAGATGCGAGTTATACTACAGACGGCATAGTTTAGTTCATTATACAATTGATTTACTTGGTCTAATTTTATGTTGCGCAACTCAGATTTCAACTTTTCAAAAGTAGAAATCTCGGCTATGAGTGGGTACTAAGTGACTCATCATTTTCTACTTTTAGGTAAATACACTAATCTATACCGTTGAATACAACTACTCTGCCAACTTTATTTTTCATAAAAAGCAAAGGCTACCTGATCGGGTAGCCTTTACTTTTTATAATATTTCAGAAACCTCCTACGTTGTTTTTTTAGTGAGCAACCTTGGTTGCTTTGCGGGTGCATACTCGTTCATTAGTTGCAACAACTCTTCAATACCCTCATGCACCAGTAGCGACTCACTAACGCACTCTTCCAGAAATCCCTCTTGCACCATCATCCCGGTCATAGCGTTTAGCGGATCGTAGTAGCCATTTATGTTGAGCAATCCGACCGGCTTGCTATGCAGACCAAGTTGTCGCCAGGTTAGCATTTCAAACAATTCTTCCATAGTACCCCATCCGCCGGGCAGCGCTATTATAGCGTCGCTCAGCTCATGCATCCGCAACTTTCGTTCGTGCATAGTGGCTACGGTTATCATTTGGGTGAGGCCCTCATGCGCCACTTCTTTTACCTTCAAAAAATCGGGTATTACGCCTATTACCTCGCCGCCGGCCGCCAGCGCGCCATCGGCCACAGCGCCCATTAGCCCAATTTTGGCTCCGCCGTATACGATCCGGATTTTATGCGCTGCCAGAAATTCGCCCACCTGATAAGCGGTTTCACGATATACCTCATTATAGCCGTCGCCCGACCCGCAAAAAACTACAATACTTTTCATGGTTGTTCAATTATCCCCCGAATATATAAAAACAAAAGGTATAACGCTCATAAGCAGAACGTTAAATAATTATAACGACCTAAATAACCAACAAAAAACCCCATCGGAATGACGGGGCTGTAATAATTTCAATTTCTATACTATTTGCTCGCTGCATAAAGAGCAGCTGCTGCCAACCTACGGTGTCTTAATCAAGTTAATACTCATCCTCGTTAAAGAAAAAATCCTCCTGCGTTGGGTAGTCTGGCCATATATCTTCTATGCCTTCATATATTTCCCCTTCATCGTCCAGCTCTTGCAGATTTTCAACCACCTCAAGCGGTGCGCCCGAGCGAATGGCGTAATCTATGAGCTCGTCTTTTGTGGCCGGCCATGGTGCGTCTTCCAGATGGGAAGCTAATTCGAGTGTCCAGAACATATTATAATAAGTTTGTTTTTCACTGTGTTCGCAAATGTAAGGTAAATTTCAAAACTTTATACCCATTTTTTCGAAGATATTTCTTGCACATTTTGTCTTCGCTACTTAAATTATGCCACAAAAAACGAGCCTGATCCATACATTCCCTTGTGTTTAACAAATTATTACAGACATTTACAGTTCATCTAAATACCACAAAGAGGCATTATTATGCTATCGGCCAAAAATCTGTCAAAAAAGTATGCATCTTTTACCGTAGTAGACAATGTATCTATTGCAGTAGCTAAGGGCGAGATAGTGTCTATTGTGGGCCCTTCGGGCGCAGGCAAAAGCACCCTGCTACACCTGATAGGCGGCCTCGACAAGCCCGATAGCGGCAGCGTGCTCATCAACAATACCGATATGCTGCAGCTACCTGCAAAGAAACAGGCAAAATTCCGCAACAGCCATATAGGTTTTGTATTTCAGTTTCACCACCTGCTGCCCGAATTCAGCGCCATAGAAAATGTGGCGGTGCCGCTATGGATAAAAGGGCTCGGTAAGCAAGAAGCGCTGACGCAAGCCGCAGAAATGCTAAAAATAGTAGGTCTGGGCGCCCGGCTGGAAAACAAACCGTCGGAGCTATCTGGCGGCGAGCAACAGCGGGTAGCTATAGCCCGCGCCTTGGCGCCGCGCCCATCGGTAATAATGGCCGACGAACCAACAGGCAATCTCGACAGCGCCAATGCCCACGCCATACACCAACTGTTTCTGGAACTACGCGACACTATGGGCCAAACCTTTCTGATGATAACCCACAACGACGCTCTTGCAAAAATGACCGACAGAATACTCACCATGCAAGACGGCCGCATAGTAAGCGAGGAACTAAAAAATGGCAAATAAGGTACACATGGGCAATTAGCCTGCTATGCGGAGAATACACACCTTATTCGCCGCATAAATTGCGGTGAATCTTTCACAATGCGGTGAATAAATGCTATATTCACCGCACAAAATGCGGTGAATAATGTATATCTATCAACATAGTGACTGGCCAAACTTTCGCTGGGACACTAACGAACTCAGCCAATTGTTAGCAGAGGTGCGCCATAAGCAAGGAAGGTTGCTTGGACGAATGGAGGCTGTAGGCTTCAAGCTGCGCGAAGAGGCTACGCTGCAAACACTGACACTTGAGGTTGTTAAGTCGAATGAGATAGAGGGGCAAATACTTAATCACGAGCAGGTTCGCTCATCAATTGCCCGGCGATTGGGAATGGAGATTGCAGGGTTAGTTCCGGCAAATAGAAATGTAGAAGGGGTGGTGGAAATGATGCTCGATGCCACCCAAAAATTTGATTCCCCCCTTACTGCTGAACGTTTATTTAGCTGGCATGCAGCGCTTTTCCCTACCGGCTATAGTGGCGTCTATAAAATAACTGTAGCTAACTGGAGAGACAATATAGGAGGTCCAATGCAGGTTGTTTCCGGATCTTTGGGGCGTGAAAAAATTCATTATCAAGCCCCCGAAGCAGACGCTTTAGGCGAGGAAATGGATAAGTTCCTGAATTGGTTCAATCAAGAAATGAAGATTGACCCGGTACTAAAGGCAGCAATTGCACATTTGTGGTTTGTTACTGTACATCCGTTCGACGATGGTAATGGACGTATAGCAAGAACAATTGCGGATATGCAACTTGCGAGAGCAGATAGAAGCCCACAAAGATTTTATAGTATGTCTGCTCAGATAGAAAGGGAGAAGAATAACTACTATAATATGCTCGAAGAAACGCAGAAGGGAACGGTAGACATTACCAATTGGTTAGTGTGGTTTTTAGGTTGCTTCCACAGATCGATAGTAGACGCAGATGCGACCCTTTCAAGTATTTTTAGAAAGGCGGCTTTCTGGGACAGCATTTCGAACATAACACTAAATACACGCCAGCATTTTATGACCAATAAACTAACAGATGATTTTCTTGGCAAACTAACCACATCAAAGTGGGCAAAAATGGCAAAATGCTCGCAGGATACCGCATTAAGAGATGTGCAAGACTTGATAGAAAAAGGAATTTTGATAAAAGAAGAAGGCGGCGGCAGAAGTACAAATTACGTATTGAACATTAAGAATGCATGATATTACTATTTGCAGGATGGAGCTATTCGAGCGCCTAAATGCTTAGTCGATATAATACAATAATCTATGCCGAATAATGTATAACATGCTTTGCGGTGAATAAATAACCTATCCGTTACCATCCGATATAGGCAAGACGGACGCATTGCACC
>CAZLPE010000194.1:0-5147 GCA_964561325.1 uncultured Flavipsychrobacter sp. | reverse complement strand
CGGGGCTATTATTAGTTTAAGCCCGTTCGGGCTTTTTACCGGCAAAGCAAAACCCATTATTTCAGTTGCATTTTAAGTACAAATACAAACCTGTTTATTTGTTGGAATATGCCGAATAATGTAGGCCTATTGGTATAAGTTTACGCTAAAAAGCTCACCTCAAATCTACTAACCCCATGCCCCACCAACTAACCAACATCCTATACCTCGCCGACCTCCTTCCAAAATTGCACCCTAAATTTTGGAAGGAGTTTGAAAAACAACTACTTGATAACAACGTACCAATAGAATGGCTGCCCGGCGCAAAAGATATCTGGGCTATAGACTATATGCCCGTGCAAGTGGCGGTAGGCAAATTGGTGCAGTTTACCTACCGCCCCGACTATCTGAGCGAATATGCCGACACTATTACGGACACGAAAACAATATGCCATAAATTAGGCATCACAGCAACGCCCAGCAACATTGTAGCCGACGGCGGAAATATAGTGCGCCATGGCTCCACGGCCATTATGTGCGACAAGGTATTTCACGAAAACCCGAAAATTAGCCAACGCGATCTGATAAAGCAGTTGCGCGATACGCTGGAAGTAAACCAACTACTGTTTGTGCCCTGGCAACACGACGACTTTACCGGTCATGCCGATGGCATGGTAAGATTTGTAAACGATAACACAGTACTGATAAACGATAGCGGCAAGCACAACAAAATTGCAGATACATCTGTGATGGCAGCGCTACACAATGCCGGCCTTAATTGTATAGCATTGCCCTGCAACCTGCCTAACGACCCTACGCTCACCAGCGCACGCGGCCTGTACATCAACTACTTGCATATGCAGCAGGGTATTTTTGCGCCAGTATACGGACTGAAAACAGATGAAGAAGCGCTACGAATATTAGAAAGCGCTTTTCCGGGTCAGAAAATCATACCTGTTGCAGCCTCAGATATAGCCAGAAAAGGCGGCGTACTCAATTGCATTTCGTGGAGTATTGTAGTGTAGCCGCTATATCGCTGCGCTGACCTACTCCTTCACCATCTCCATCTGGCACTCGTAACCGCCGCCGCCGGCTATACTGGTTGTAAACAGCAGATGAATAGTGTTGCCCGATATACTGCCCGAGGCATTTACTCCGTATGCGCCCGATGTAGGGCTAATTTTTATCAGCCCAAGGCTATCTATTGTAGCGCCAATCGTGGTGTTCGAATTGTCGAAATTAGATATATTTATAACATATCCACCGTTTTTAGAGTTTTTTGTCACATAACTCTTCCAGGCATTTACTCCCGACACTGCAGGATTGCACGAGCTACGGCTACAGTTATACAGCCCTATAGCCTTGTCGCTCCAGCCTTTGTCGCAGCTTGTGCCGCTATAGCCTGTGGGGCATACGCACTTACTGTCGGTGCAGGCGCCACCGTTTTGGCAGGTTGTTCCACCGCATTTATCCTTGCTACACCCTATAGTAACGGCTGCGCTTGCCGCCAATATCACTATCAATACAGAGAACAACAAACGGCCGAACTGTTTCAAAGGAAGTTGATTTAAAAAACGTGAATAGCTAATGTACGGGTAAAAATAACAAATGCGCTTCGTTTATCCCCGTCGTAATACAAATGTTTAACACAAACTTGCATTAAACACAAAATGGGCGAAGCCCGCCAGCTTCGCCCAGTGTTTCTGTTTTCCATGGTGACAGGTATTATACTTCATCTTTTATAATCAACCCGCCGCTTTGTGGCAGTTTGCAGTTTCTTAGGCTACACGCTGCTGTTCATTGCAAACTCAATTATTAGCAAACTAACCACATTACCGCACCATACGGACATACTATTGAGGGAACGGCGTTTTTTATTGAGGGAACGGTATTAGGCGCTCCGACGCACAGGTCAGGATCTGAATACCGGGGTGGATACACAAATACCAAAATGACTTTAACGCTACCGATGCGGCACAATAATTCTGCCATTTTGACAAAAAACAAACTTTGGAATGTCAATTGTAGGTGAAGAGAAAGAATAAAACAATAATATCTATTATGATCCAGGAAAAAGGCTCCATTTCAATTCACACGGAAAACATATTTCCGATTATCAAGAAATTCTTATATTCCGATAACGAGATTTTCCTTCGCGAGCTCGTATCAAATGCAGTAGATGCTGTAAAAAAAATACAGCGTTTGGCGTCTATGGGTCAGTACGCCGGTAGTGTTGGCGAACCGCTCGTTGAGGTAGCCTTCAACGAAGAGCAAAAAACCATTACCATTTCCGACAACGGATTGGGCATGACCGCAGAGGAAATAAAAAAATACATCAACCAGATCGCATTCTCGGGAGCTGAAGAATTTGTAGAGAAATTTAAAGAAGCAAAAGATGCGCACGAACTGATAGGCAAGTTTGGCCTTGGCTTCTATTCTGCTTTTATGGTGGCCGACCAGGTAGAGATACAAACACTGAGCTATCAGGATGGGGCTGCTCCGGCCAACTGGATATGCGATGGCAGCACGCAGTTCGAAATAAAAGAAGGCGTACGCACAGAGCGCGGCACCGACATTATATTGCACCTTAACAGCGAGTCGCTCGAGTTTTTAGACAAATACAAACTACAGGGAATCCTCGATAAGTATTGCAAATTCTTGCCTGTGCCAATAAAATTTGGCACAAAAACAGAATATGTAGACGATGCAGTAGCGCTCGATGAAGATATAGCAGATGCCGACGCTCAGGAAGCTGGCAAAAAGAAAACTATTGAGGTAGAGGTAGATAACATCATCAATACTACGTCGCCTATATGGACTAAAATGCCCGCCGACCTGAAAGATGAAGACTATCTAGCTTTCTACAGAGAGCTGTACCCCATGAGCGAAGATCCGCTATTCTGGATACACCTCAATGTAGACTACCCCTTCAATCTTACCGGCGTTTTGTACTTCCCCCGCGTGAAAAACGAACTGGAACTACAGCGCAACAAAATAAAACTGTTTAGCCGTCAGGTGTTTATTACCGACGAGGTAAAAGATATTGTACCCGAGTTCCTGATGCTGTTGCATGGCGTGATAGACTCTCCGGATATTCCGCTGAACGTATCGCGTAGTTTCTTGCAGGCCGATGGCAATGTGAAGAAAATAAACAGCTACATAAC
Organism: uncultured Flavipsychrobacter sp.; assembly: GCA_964561325.1. Taxonomy (GTDB): domain Bacteria; phylum Bacteroidota; class Bacteroidia; order Chitinophagales; family Chitinophagaceae; genus Nemorincola. The sequence continues at coordinate 2,004 of CAZLPE010000194.1, read as the reverse complement.
CCGCAAGGTGGCCGACAAACTGTCTGAACTGTTTAAGGCCGACCGTAAGGGCTTTGAAGACAAATGGAACGATATTGGCCTGTTTGTGAAATATGGCATGATCAGCGATGATAAGTTTTACGACAAAGCAAAAGACTTTGCGCTGCTTACCAACACCAACAAAGCATATGCTACCCTCGCCGAATACCGCACTAAGGTAGAAGGCGAACAGACCGACAAAGACGGCACGGTAGTATACATATACACCACCGACCCAGCCAAACAGGATGCCTTTATACAAAGCGCCAATAAAAAGGGCTACGACGTGCTACTGATGAACTCGCCGCTGGACAACCACTTTGTGCATAACCTGGAAAGCAAGCTGGAGAAAACTAAGCTGAAGCGCGTGGACGCCGATGTGGCCGACAAGCTGATAGACAAGGATGTAAAAATAGAAACCGCCCTTACTACCTCCGAAACGGAGCAGGTAAAATCTATCTTCGACAAAGCCATCAACCGCACCTCTATGAAGGTAACCGTTGAAGCCCTGAGCCCAGACGAAGCGCCCGTAACCGTAACCATGGACGAATTTATGCGCCGCATGAAAGATATGGCGCAACTGGGCGGCGGCATGAGCTTCTACGGATCGCTACCCGACAACTACAATGTAGCTGTAAACGGCAACCATAAGCTGATAGCGCGCATACTGCAAGCCGACAACGAACAGGCGCAGGCACAACTGGCCAAGCAAGCCTTCGACCTCGCAATGCTGTCGCAAGGTATGCTCACCGGCGCCGAACTAACCGAGTTTGTGCAGCGCAGCATATCTATGATTTAATAGCCTATACGAATACAGTATTTTAAAAAAGCCCTCGAAACTGTTGTTTCGAGGGCTTTTTTGTTAGCAGTGGAGATATCATCTGCTACCTTGGTAGGCCAATTGGCGAGGAGCATTTACAATTAGATCCCTGAATTTAAAACGAGCAAAATATCACTACACAATTTCATTGACAGAAATAGGGTTGACACCATAAAACATTATTCTACTTCTTGATTCTTGCATCTAACGCTTCCTTAGTCAGCATTTCAAGTTCATTTGTGTGGCAATCCCAAAGACTATAAAAACTACCCGCTTTAACTATATGCTTACTCCAACCGGCAATCTGCTGATATAGCAATAAGGTGCAAATATCTGTTGCTGTAATATAATCGCCGGTGGTTGCTGCATGACTATGAAAAGTAATCATATCTCCATTTTTCTTTTGCACATCATTGGCATAGGGGGTAGAAATAATATTGTTATGAAGCATTTTTTTAGCAATCACCTTACCTTTAATATCAAATTCCACAACATAATCGTTACCAAAAATCACCTTGCCTCCAGATTTAGGGCTGGTTAGAATATATACCTTCCTTGCACCATTCGTAATTAGCGGTATAGTATTAAAGTCCATCCCATTATATTTTGCAAAAAAAGTATCCTTATTTAATGCTTGAATTGTAGCGCTTCTGATTTCATAGTATTCTTTCTCTAATTTAGTTAGTTTGCGCTCACTTAAGTTCATTTTGGCATTCTTATTATTAATAATGCCACCAAAAGCTATAGAGCCAATTACCTTTGGCGTTGCACCGCTCGAGTAAAAGATACATTTTACAGTATCGCCATCTATGTATGAAAAATACCCCCCGATACTGTCTTTGTTAGAAAATTTAGCTATAAACAAGTCTGTTCCTACCCACGAGGCCGACTCTAACCTATAAAGCAATTTACCTTCTTCAACTATTGATTTTGCTATTTTAGCTTGCTTTGCATCTTGTGCCCTAACAATAATAAATGAAAACAAAGTCAATACACAAATTACATATCTCTTAAGCATAGCCACAATTTTAGATTCATGTGCAAAGTAGTGTTTCTCCCCAAAACTTCTATACAACGAAGAATATAAATATAATACACTACTATTGATTTTGGATTACATACACAAAATAAACCCATCTTAAAATCAGCCACACATAAAATATCAT
>CAZLPE010000193.1:0-5175 GCA_964561325.1 uncultured Flavipsychrobacter sp. | reverse complement strand
ATACCATTTACGACAGCTCATTTCATAACCATTTATACATTTTACTTCTTATCGATCCAGTCGTCGGTGAAATGTCTGTTTTGTTTTTCAGTTGCAAATTTTGCGTTGTTGTAATCGTTCGATTTGTTGCGCGGTATAGATAAGCTATGCCATTCGGTTTTTACTCTAAGCTTCGAGGCATAAACAATTTGTCCGACATGGTAGGCATAATGAGCAATTTGACGATTTATGTTGGCGAGTATGGTGTCGCCTTCGTTTCGTATGTATATTATTCGCTCCAGATCGTCGTCGGTTATGCTGTTTAGCGCATCAAACAGGCATTGCCAACCCTTTTCCCAAGTAGCCATCAGTTGTTCTCTCGACACAGCTCCATTTTCAAACTCCGCATCGCGCAGTCGCCATGGCTTTTCACCATCTGTTGTCAGAAAATCGGTCCACCTGCTCAGCATATTGCCCGATAGATGTTTCACAATAGTGGCTATGCTATTACTGTCTTCGTTGGCTTGCCAGTTTAGTTCCTGATCGTCCAGTTGCGCAATTGCTTTTTCGCCCAACTGCTTGTACATCTTAAATTGTCGTTTTGCACTCTCCAGATAGTTGATATTCATAGTATTGGTGATTTAAAATTGTAGTTTAGGTTTAGATATTGGTATGATACTATATCATTGCATTCTCTGTTAGTCTGTTGTATACTTCGCTTGCGGGTTGAGCTCCATTGCACGCTCCGGATACTGGTATGGCTTAAATCCGAATTGTTTATACAGCCCATGGGCGTCCTGCGTCATCAGTTTTATTCTACGCAGTTTTTGTACCCAGTCGGTTTCAAAGAGCATTTGCATCATTACTTTACTAATGCCCTTACCCCTGTGTTCTTCCAGCACATAAACATCGGCCAGGTATCCAAAGGTGGCATAGTCGGTTATTAGCCTACCAAAACCAATCTGCCGACCATCGAGCATAGCGCCTACGCAAAACGAATTGTCGAAAGCTGTTTTGAACAGATCGTAGGGTATACCTTTTGCCCAATACGACACCTCCGATAGCCATTGATGGACTTCAACCGGATTCATCGCAGCTTTGTTGGTGGAAATTTCGTAGTTTTTATAGATAAGGTGTTCCATCGTTATATTTCGGTGTTCCAGTTAAACATGTCAGGTGCATAGCCTTTTCGTATTTCGTATAGGGCATTTGCTAAAGAGAACATCAGCGCATCGGGCTGGGTGTAACATTTGTATGCTTTGTGCCCTATGGTGATGGTATCTATAGGCGCTACCACGGCGGCAGTACCTGCGCCAAAGGCCTCTACGCGACTACCTTCTTCAAATGCTTTTATCAGTTCATTATAGCTGATCTGGCGTTCTTCCACTTTTATACCATTGTGACGGGCTATGGCCAACAGCGAGTCGCGGGTAACGCCGTCGAGGATGGTGCCCGAAAGTACAGGTGTTATAAGTGTGTCGTTGATATAGAACATGGCATTCATAGTGCCTGATTCTTCTATAAACTCGTTGTGGACGCTATCTGTCCATAAAACCTGATCAAACCCTTCCTCGCGCGCTAACTGGGTAGGGTAGAAAGCGCCGCCATAGTTGCCGCCGCATTTGGCTGTGCCTGTGCCGCCGTCGGCAGACCGTATATAGCTTGTTTCTATTTTTACGTTCAATGGTTTTGCGTAGTATTGGTATGCCGGCGTTGCTACTACCATAAACAAATATTCGTCGCTCACCTTCACGCCTATACGCTCTTCAGTAGCAATCATAAATGGGCGTATATACAGGCTGCCGTCGGCATCGTCGGGCATCCAGTCAGCATCCAGTCTTATCAACTGGCTCACAGCCTCAAAAAATAGTGATTTAGGTACTGCAGGCATACACATCCGATGCAAAGACTTGTTGAACCGATCGTGATGTTTTTCCATCCTGAAAATATTAATGCCTCCCTCCGCATTTTGAAACGCCTTCATACCTTCAAAAACCGTTTGCCCGTAATGCAGACACAATGCCAGCGGACTAAGCGTAAGGTTTTGAAAAGGGACTATCTTGGCATTTTGCCATTCCCCGTCTTTGTATTCGGCCACAAACATATGGTCGGTGGGCGTTTTCCCAAATGGCAATGACTTGGTGTTAGTCACTTGCTTTTCCATTTGCATTTCAATCAGGATGGTGTTTTCCATTGGTTTGATTTTATTTGGTTATTAATTAGACGATACGTTTTCTGGAAATGCCTTATTGTCTTCCGCAGCTTTGCTGGTCATTTCCTGTTGGTGTTGCCTGCGATAGCCCATATTTACCAGATATACGCTAACCACAATTGTAGCAAAAGCGAGTCCGGTATAAAGGTTCAATTCTTCGTGCAAAAACATCCAGCCGGCCAACACTGCTATCAGCGGATTGATATAGGCATATATTGTGGCGATACCCACTGGCAGCGCGCTGAGCGCATACATATAACTGGCATAGGCAAGCACCGACCCGAATACAACAAGATACCCCATAGCCAGCAATCCATTTGTGTTCCAAATTTGCATACCCGTATAGTCGTCTATAGCCGGACTCAGCAACAGCATAAATACCCCACCGAACAACAATTGCATTCCGGAGTTGAAAAATGGATTGACTGTCGACGCTTTTTTCTTGTTGATGATACTGCCCAACGCCCACGACGAAGTAGCCAGTAAAATAGCGCAGATACCGCCAAGGTTTTCCGGCTTGGTCATGTCGGCAAGGTTGTGCCTAAAAATTAGTCCAACACCGCATACGCCAAGGATCATGCCGATGCCTATTAAGCCGTTAAACTTTTCTTTTTTAGACCCTAATAGATTGAAAAGCACAGCAAACAAAGGCATCATAGAGCATAACAGCGCCGCAATGCCGCTGGGTATATATTTTTCTCCCCATGTAACACCGCCATTACCTACGGTCAGCATCAAAAAACCAACCATCATTTGGTGAACAATATTTTTTGCCGATACGTCTTTTTGTTTGCTAACCATCAACGCAATTGCCATCAATACCAGTCCTGCTATCGTTTGCCTTACTCCGGCAAACAGAAATGCAGCCGGGTAGCTCTCCACGCCTACCCGTATAGCTAAATAGGTGGTTCCCCATACAATGCAAATAAAAATAAGGGCAATATAGGCTTTAGCGTTTTTTGTCATCATGTGTGGATTTAACCTTTCGCAGTACGGGTTTTTGTTGTTTTTATTGTTCTTTTTAAGATTATGTGCCTTTTTGTGCGCTTTAGACTTCAGAATAATAATCTGTGGCAAAATTGGAAAATAATTTCAGAACAAAACAGACACAATTTTTCTATTTTTGACCATAACAGTTTGTTTTATGAAAACACCAACAAAATCGGTAAACGACCATAAATACCTCCGGGTGGCCGAAATGATAGAGCGGCAGATACTCGGGCAAACCATTAAAATAGGCGATAAGTTGCCATCGGTAAGACTACTAAGTAAGGAGCATGGTATTAGCGTGAGCACTATTTTGCAAGCCTATCTGCATCTGGAAAGTAAGGGGTTGATAGAGCCGCGTCCACAATCGGGTTATTATGTGTGCTTTAATCCCTCGCGGTTTCCGCAAAAAATAGGAAAAAGCGATCCGGCGCCGGCGGTGCGCACCAAAAATGTAGAGACTATCATTGGCGAGGTGTACGACGATTTTAACATGCCGGGCATAACGCGCTTTTCATTAAGCGTGCCCGCCCCTGAAATACTACCGCTTGCCAAGCTAAATAAGGCAATGATGGAGGCACTGCGCGATTTGCCGGCTAACGGAACTCAGTATGAGCAAATACAGGGAAACGACACACTGCGGCGGCAGGTGGCCAGGTGGTCTATGCACTGGGGCGGGCGACTACAGCCGGAGGACTTGGTAACCACATCGGGCTGTATGAACGCTATCGCTTATTGCCTGATGGCCATTACCAAGCCCGGCGATACTATAGCGGTAGAAAGTCCGGTATATTTTGGAACGCTGCGGTTTGCGCAAAGCATAGGGCTGAAGGTGCTGGAGCTACCCACAGACCCAGATACCGGCGTAGACCCCGACGACCTAAAGAAGGCCCTGGAACAGCACGATATAAAAGCAGTGTTTTTTGTTACCAACTTCAGCAATCCGCTTGGGTACTGTATGCCCGATGAGCAGAAAGAAGCCGTGGTAAAGCTGTTGTCTAAATATGGTACGCCGCTTGTTGAAGACGACCTGTATGGCGATGTTTATTTTGGCACAAGCCGTCCAAAATCGTGCAAGAGCTTTGATGAAGAAGGCAATGTGCTTTGGTGCAGTTCTATATCAAAAACACTGGCGCCCGGCTATAGGGTAGGGTGGGTAGCCCCTGGTAAGTATTTAGAGAAAGTAAAGCGGTTGAAATTATACCACAGCATAACTACGGCTACAGCACAGCAGGCAGCTATAGGTAGTTTTCTGGCTACGGGCAGGTATGAATATCATTTGCGCAAATTGAGGCAAACGCTTCATGCCAACAGCCTGCAGTTTACCAGAGCGATAGGCGAGTATTTTCCGGGCGGTATAAAACTATCTAACCCAAAGGGAGGCTTTATTTTATGGCTGGAGCTCGATAAAAAGATAGACACCTATGCGCTGTATCAGGAAGCTATACAGCAAAAAATAAGCATTGCGCCCGGCACCATGTTTACACTGCAAGAAAAATACCAAAACTGTATGCGCATAAGCTACGGTATGCAATGGACGCCCGAAGTAGACAGGGCGCTGAAAAAGCTGGGCGATTTGGTGAAGGAGATGATGTAAACAGTTGAAGTAGGTTTTAGTTTTGTTTTCTAAAGTTATTGATAATCAGTATTTATATTTCACTTTACTGAATTTCGATTTATTCTTCTGGTTTTGATTTTTTTCAATGTCTCTTATTTACAGTCAATAGATTGCACTTGTAGATTGATGGTCCGCTTCTGAATTATATGTAATTCGTAGGTCTGAAGACCTTGCTTTTTTAAAAAGTGCACAACGACTAATATTTAAACTAAAAAATATAGTGTATTTTTTTTTAGTTTCCGTTTCTTTTTAACCACTCTGAAATGTCATTACAGGCGGCCTGCACAACTAGCCATGAAATTTTACAGGTGTCTATGTCAGGATAAGTACTATATGCTAGCTGTTGATATGGGTGAATGATATTCCTGAAATCTCGAAG
>CAZLPE010000192.1:0-5209 GCA_964561325.1 uncultured Flavipsychrobacter sp. | reverse complement strand
CCAAACCAAAATACAGGAAGTAGGTAAAAAGAAAAAGGAATACGTAAATGCAAAATAGTATCCCTGTCGAAAAGATTAAACAGGGATATATTGCTATTGTCGTTTTTCAATATTTCAGGCAAACTGCACCGATGAAACTATAATTATTTTTTTACCGCTTTCATACATTTAATGTACTGCATCAACGCATTCTGAGGGTCGGCAGGTGCATTTTGTTGAAAGCCTGCAATCGTGTACTTTACTATTTTTTTGGTAGTAAGTTGGGTAATATTCTCGTCGGTAACCGGGAAGTACACAAATCTTTTTGATTCAGCTTTGTCGTCCGAGAAATCGTGCAAAACAACAATTGTATCGTCTTTGATTGTCGATTTGTCTTCAAATTCGATAATCAAAGATTTTTCCTTTTTTTCTATTTGCTCTCCTTTGTCGTTCTTAATATATATATCGTCGAGTCCGGCAAAGTATTGAAAAGTAATAATGAAATTATCATATCCATTCTCAATGTCGTTGTTGTAGCTACGCGTTACTTTTATTGCATTTCTTTCATATTGGTCGAAAGGAGAAGTGTAGTCGTAAGTCATTTTATCTTCCGATACCTCTTTCTTTATTTGCTTACAAAAATCCTGACCATATGTTGTTGATGTAATAGCAACTAACAACAGAGCAAAAAGCGACTTCATAACATTCAATTTAGTTATCAACAGATTACAATACCATAAACATACAATAAAAAATTGAAAGTCAAGCCCCAATTACAGTTTGATAAACTACCACTCGCTTTGCGACATATTTGTTTTGAGTTGCGAACTGCCCGGCAGCGTTAAGCCAAATCTAATACCTGAGTTGCGCCCCTGAAAGCTGTCCCAGGATTGTACAAAATCGACCCGCAGCAAGCGAATGAGTTTCCAACCGATATTATCTATACCAACAAAAGCTTCTGTATAGTAGGCATTATCATTGGCATAAAAAGCATTGCCGCCAAACAACAAATAATACCGCGCTTGTCTCAATAGCGGTATTTTATTGCTAATTAGTCCTTTCAGGTGATATTCAACATGACCTTCTGCATAATGTTCTTGCTTGTTGCTAAACTGATAGTATTGTGCAAATTGAAAACTCTGCAGGTAGGGCGAAATAAACCCTATACCGCGGTTGCCATATAGGTGCATGAGGTCGGGTATAGATACATATCTGGTGTTGAGAAAGCCGCCGGTTGCAAAATTGTATTTAATACTTCCGAACAAATTCAAGTCTACTTCATCCGATATACTCAATTTCCATTTGTCGAAATCGGTTTTGCTATTCGCAATGCCCGGTATGCCTTTCACATAGTTAAGGCTGAGTCTGGGCCAGGAACTTCCGTTGGCTACTTTATAATCCGGATATTGTGTATAGGTTACGCCGGGCTTGTACGATATTGTTGCGTTTACTATTGCTGCATCATGCTTTTCCCAGGTTGTTGCTGTAGCGGCCAGATGGGCGGGCAGATTATTAGAGTATCCCTCCAGATCGCCCTTTACAAAACTGTAGGTGGTAGTGTTGGTCAGCGGTATGCGCTGTTGGTAGCTTGCTTTTAAAAACCAAGACAGGCCGTTGCCATAATTGCGCCTGTAGAACGCAGACATATCTATGCGCTCATAAATTTTAAGGTCGTTTTGTCTGTATAGCAGGTCAGAATAGGTGTTAAACCATTGTAACACCGGATTATCAGGATTGTATTGGAAAACATATTTTCCGCCTTCTACACCCGCAGCCCAATAACTGCTCATGAATTTGCGGTCTTGTTTTAAATAATATACGCGCCCAATACCATTGAGGTGCGTATTAGAGAACCCATACCGCACCGCAACATCTGCATAAAGGGTTTTGCCTGTATCTACCATTCGGCGCAGATTTATTTTTGGCGCAATATTGAAGCCCTCTACAATATTATAATTAACAATATTGTCGCTATACAACCCAAGTAGTAGCGAATTGGTACTATAGATATTCTTGTTTTTTTTGCTTGCAAACGAGTATCCATCTGTCAAGAAACCGAATACGGAAGGCTTGTTGCGTTTTCTACGCAGCGAATCTATAACCTTGGGGTCAGCCAGTTTTTTGCTCAGGCTATCCTTCACCTTAAAGTCTTTTATTTCATCTGCTTCAAGCGGTATAGGCCGCGCGTCTTTCCAGTACCCTGTATCTTTCTTATTGGCTATCTTGTCGTACACGCTTGTTACCTTATCTGCAAAAACAGAGTCGGGGATAGGTATGTTTATTTTCTGATTGTTATACACGGTAACGCCGCTTGCCGTAACGTCGAAGCCAAATGCATTTATGGTAAAATACATTACCTGACTTTTTATAACCCAATTATCCTTTTTTACAGGAAGAAACAGCTGATCTACGCGAAGCGTATCAAATAGATCCATACCTGCTTGCTTCGCCAGGGTCATGTTCAGGCTATGTATGGCAAAATCTTCGTCGGCAATATATATGAAGCCGGAAAAACAGGGCTCATAGTCGCGTTTACGGATTACCTGTATTTTGTATATCGTACGCCCTTGCTCCTTAAATTCGCCAATAAGCTTGTATTTATAGTAAAACAGGGCATTCTCGCTGATTGGCGATATGAATCCGCGATTAGCCTTGCCAAAAATATCAACATTGTTTTCGTAAAAAGTAATTACAGACGGGAAGCGCGAAAAACCCACGCCAGCAGAATTGCCGCTTTCATGCACAGAATGAATAACTGTTTTACTTCGCTTGCCATCGGTATAATAATCTGCATCTTCCTCGGTAAGAAACAAAACACCCTTACCTACGCTATCCACTACCGTTTCCTCATCGCGCACTTTTTTGCCCATAAATTTCTCGGGCATTTTACGGCTGCGCACTACGCCCTTTAGGTATATAGATGTTTGGAACGACTTGATCTGATCAAGGTGAAATTGACGTTTCTTTATTGCATTTCTTATTATTGCATAGGCTGGGTCTTCGGCATTGGCGTATATCACTACTTCCTTCATCTCCAGCGTTTGCTCTTTGAGAACAAACGTATGCGTCAAAGTTTCAGTTCCGCTAACAGATGCATTGTAGGAGCTTTGCTTATAACCCACATACTGACATACCAATTTGTAAAGGCCCGGATTCAGGTTTATTTCATAGTCGCCGTTGCCATTCGAGTTTACGCCAATAGTAGTTCCTTCTACATATATAGTAGCATTTGGGAGTTTGTTGCCGTTTTCATCTGTTACTTTGCCTTTTACTATTCCTGCCATTAAGTACACAGGCGAAAGCAGCAACAGTAGGGTATATAGGATTGAATTATGTTTCATAGTAGCGAAAAACAGCATTTTGGTTTTTTAATTCCCGTGCGGTTTTGTGGTATTCCGCCGATAATAAGGCGGGTTTTGTTACTAATATAAGTAACTCATTATTAATTAGTTGTATCGCCTGTTAAAACAAGCCATGCAATTGTGCGTCTATCTTTCTTACTACATCTGCAAGGTCTTCTTCTTTGTCGGCAAAGTTGCAATTATCTACATCTATCACCAGCAGTGGGCCGTCGGTGTACTTATCTATCCATTTGTTGTAAAAGCCATTGAGGCGTTTCAGATAATCGAGCCTTAGGTTTTCTTCATATTCCCGACCGCGTTTCTGTATTTGATCTACCAATGCCGGTACCGATGCTTTGAGATATATCAGTAAATCCGGCGGTTTTATCAGCGGTTTCAGGTTCTCAAAAAACGAAGTGTAGTTTTCAAAGTCGCGCTTGGTCATCAGGCCCATATCAAACAGGTTGGGCGCAAAAATGTAAGCATCTTCAAAAATTGTTCTGTCCTGTATAACCGTTTCATTGCCACGGTGAATGTCGGTCAGGTTTTTAATACGTGTATTAAGAAAGTATATCTGCAGATTGAATGACCACCTCGGCATATCTTCATAAAAATCTACCAGATAAGGGTTGTGTTCAACATCTTCGTAATGCGGCTTCCACTTGTAGTGTTTAGCCAGCATACTGGTTAGCGTTGTTTTACCAGAACCTATATTCCCGGCAACGGCAATATGTTTAGTGATTATTTTATCAGACATCTTTAAATATTCAGTTGTATAACAAAGCGACCGCCCACCTGACTCCTGTTTGCAAAAACAAGAGGGCTGGCATTATTCCGCGAATAATTGTAAATATAGGCAAAATGATAAAACCACTCGCTTAGCCACAAACAATTGGTCTATATACTGCGCCTACCTATCAATAATAATTTACACCCATTAGTTTTCTTGCGCCTGCTATGGTTTTCGATGCGCTTTCATTAGCTTTTTCAGCGCCTTCTTTTAGTATTTTTCTCAGCAGGGTTTCATCTTTTTGCAGTTCTGCGGCTTGCTCTCTTATAGGCTTTACAAAATTCACCATATCCTCCGCCAACTGTTTTTTCATATCGCCATAGCGTATGTTGCAGTTTGCATAGGCGTTTCTGAAACTGGCTGTAGTCTCGGCGCTGGCGGTAAGCTCCAGCAGCAAAAACAAGTTTTGAATAAAATCCGGCATTTCCATATTGGCTTCAGTTGGGCCGCCGTCTGTTTTTGCCTTCATTATTTTCTTACGTATCACATCGTCTGTGTCGCTCAGGTATATGGTGGCATTCACGTTTTCGCTCTTGCTCATTTTGCCTGTGCCATCGAGGCTCATGATCTTCACCGTATCGTTATTGAACCTAAACACCTGCGGTTCCGGAAAAAATTCACCGTATCTGTTATTAAAACGTTGCGCAAAGTTGCGCGCCATTTCCAGATGCTGTTCCTGATCCTTACCTACAGGTACTTTCAGCGCCCTGTGTATCAGTATATCTGCCGCCATTAATACGGGGTAGGTGAGCAGGCCCGCATTTACGTTGTCGGGCTGCAGCCGCACTTTATCTTTAAAGGTCGGCACTTTTTCCAGCTCGCCCTTGTATACAATCATATTAAGCAATAAGAACAATTCAGGAATACCCGGTACATCGCTTTGCGCATATAGGGCTACCTTGTTTGGGTCGAGGCCGCTGGCAATGTTTTCTGCAAGTACGCGAAACACATTTGCCTTTAGATCTTTGGGGTTGGGGTGGGTAGTAAGACTATGATAATCTGCTACAAAAAAATAACAGTTGTAGTCTTCCTGCATTTTTATGTAATTCTGTATGGCGCCAAAGTAGTTACCTAAATGCAAATAACCTGTTGAGCGTAT
>CAZLPE010000191.1:0-5368 GCA_964561325.1 uncultured Flavipsychrobacter sp. | reverse complement strand
ATTTGCTACGCTATTATTGCAGCTGCAAAGCCACCTGCGCGCCGCCATGCCGGGCATAACCTACATAGATCAGGATCTGGGACAGCTACGGCCCGGCGCCCGACCGCCGGTATCGTGGCCGTGTGCGCTGATAGATTTTGAAGATTTTAAATTCGACAACCTGGCCGAGCAGGTGCAAACCGCCTCCGGCATTGTAGTGGTAAGGCTGGGGTTTGCGCCGCATAGCGCTACTGCCGCAGCCGCCCCTGCCGACTACAGGGAACAAGCCCTGGCCTACTACGATATAGAGTGGCGCCTCACAAGACATTGCAAAACTGGTGTCCCGGCGACGCCTTTGGCCGACTGAACCGCGCTACTGTGGCTACGCAAAAACGCCCCGACGCTTACCGGGTGCGCGAGCTGCGCTACACCTTGTGTTTCGACGATTATAGCACTAAAAATACCCGCGAATATGCGCCTGCCACTGCTGTTATAGAAGACCGGCTGGTAATAAGCCTATAACCAAAATGCGGTGTGCCCGGAAAGTGGGCGATAGTGTGGTAGCTGATTTATGGTAACAAATAACGCTGCTACTTGCAAACAAAAAAACGCCCGAAGGCGTTTGTAAATATTACCATTTCAGGTGAGGCCACCGGTTTTGAAAGAAGTACAGGGTGGGCGATTTTTGCTTGAGCGCCTGTAGGTCTTCGGTATGGCTGGTGATGAGCATGGATATGGTGGAGGGCGATATAAAAAACTCGGATACCAGTAGCCGCAATGCCTCTTCATAGCACCGGTTTTTAAACCAGCAATAGTAGTAATAACGGGCAAACAAACATTCGTTGCGCTTAGTGAGCAGCGATGAATTGCGGCCCTTGCGCATGGCTTTTTCTAAGCCGTTGCCCTTAATAATTTCTTTGTAAATTCGTTGTCCGCGCATAGTTGATAGATTTTATACCTCAAATATAGCTGGCTGCCGCCTACCGCCGCCGCCGCGATTTCCACAAAAACAATGGGCGAAAATTGCGCAAAAGCACGCCCATAGCGGGTTGTAGCTATGCCGCAGAATGTGGGTAATTTATAGAGGCATAGCCCTGAGCGCCAATGAATGATAAACTACGATACTGGCAACAAAAAAGCCATGCCGGTTTATTGGGCATGGCTTTTTGCATATTGCATATATATCAGGCTACCGGCGCAGCTGCTTTTTTCATTTGCGCATAAATGTTCTCCCATTTCCAGGCGGTATCCATCATAGCGTCCAGGTTGTATTGTGTTTCCCAACCCAGCAGTGTGCGCGCTTTATTGTTATTGGCATATACCGATACCACATCGCCGGGGCGGCGCGGTCCTATTTTGTAATTAAGTTTTTCACCCGATACTTTTTCGAAAGCATCTATCAGTTCCAGCACGCTTACGCCATTGCCGGTACCCAGATTGAACACCTCGCAATTGTTTTTGTTGCGGCTTTCTATAATGTATTGCAGCGCCTTGGTGTGGGCGTTGGCAATATCCATAACGTGTATATAGTCGCGCACGCACGATCCGTCGCGGGTGTCGTAGTCGTTGCCAAACACCGTCATTTCTTTGCGCTTGCCAATAGCGGTTTGCGTTATTACAGGCACTACGCTCTCGCTAAGGTCTTGAAACTCGCCAATGTGGCCCGATGGGTGAGCGCCCACGGGGTTGAAGTAGCGGAGCAGAATAGTATTGAAATCGCTGTGCAAGCGCGAGAAATCGCCGCAAATAGCCTCGCCCATCTGCTTGGTGCGTGCATATGGCGATTCGGCTTCAGCAAAAGGCACCTCTTCGCTCACCGGAAGCTGTGTAGTATTGCCATATACCGAGCACGACGACGAGAACACAAAATTGTCTACATCAAAATCTTCGGCGCACTGTAGTACATTGATCAGGCTGTTCAGGTTGTTTCTGTAATACATCAGCGGGTCGCTCACCGACTCCGGCACCGACTTAAAAGCGGCAAAATGTATAACGCCCACAATATCGGGGTTTTCAGAAAAAATGGCCTCTGTATCGTCGAGATTGCAAAGGTCTACGCGATAGTTTTTTATTGGTCGGCCCACAATCTTCTCTATTCCCGCCAGCATCTTCAATGAGCCTCTCGACAGATTATCTACCGAAATAACATCGAATCCATTCTGTATCAGATCCACAATGGTGTGGCCGCCAATATAGCCACATCCGCCTGTAACAAGTATCTTGTTCATGTTCTGCTGTTTTGTTATTGCAAATATATGGGAACATGATATTCTGATTGTTTTTTTTTATTTGCCTATAAAGTTGTATAAAATTGTAGCCGTTCAGATGTTGTCTGAACCGTTGATAAAGCTGAAGGGTATGATTAGCTTGATGTTTTTTTAAATGGCGCACTACTTCACCTGTTGCATCTCTACCAGGCGCTTATACATACCGTCTTTGGCTATCAGGGTGGCATGTGTGCCGCGCTCCACTACGCGGCCTTTTTCCATTACTATTATTTCGTCGGCATGTTGCACCGTGCTCAGGCGGTGGGCTATTACTATGCAGGTGCGGTTTTCCATAAGTTTGTTTATGGCGTCTTGCACTATACGCTCGCTCTCGGTGTCGAGCGATGAGGTGGCCTCGTCGAGAATAAGAATCGGTGGGTTTTTCAGCACTGCCCGGGCTATGGTTATGCGCTGGCGCTCGCCGCCGCTCAGCCTTGCGCCGCGGTCGCCGGCAACGGTCTGATAGCCCTCGGGCTTTTGCATTATAAAGTTGTGCGCATGCGCTATACGGGCGGCCTCTTCTACCCGCTCTTGCGTGGCGCCGCCGGTGCCCAGTATTATGTTGTTGTATATGGTGTCGTTAAACAGTATAGGGTCTTGGCCCACCACGCCCATTAGCCGGCGCAGGTCGTCTATCTTACAGTCTTTAATGTTTACGCCATCTATAAGTATTTCGCCGCCGCTCACATCATGAAAACGAGGGATGAGATCGACCAGCGTGCTTTTGCCCGCCCCCGATGCGCCGACAAGCGCCACCATTTTGCCCTTTTTAATGGATAAGTTCAGCCCATTAAGTATTTGTTTGTCGCCATAGGCAAACGTTACGTTCCTAAACTCCAGACAATCTTCAAAGCCCGCTATGGGCTTTGCATCGGGCCGTTCGGTAATGTTGTTTTCGGCATGCAGCAGCTTTTCTATACGGTCGAGCGCCGATGTGCCTTTCTGTACATTGTAAAATGCCGATGATAGATTTTTGAAGGGGGTAATAATTTGGGTAAAGTAGGCGATGTAGGTAACAAACTGCGTCCCATCGAACCCTGTGCCTGAAAACACTATACGACCGCCAAACCATAATATAATGCTCACCACTATAATACCCATGGTTTCAGACATGGGCGATGCCAGCTCGCGGCGCGCTGCAATAGCATTGCGGGTGCGAAACAGCGTATTGTTCAGCTTCATAAACCGCAGGTGTTGGTTGCGCTCGGCGCCAAAGGCTTTTACTACGCGCATACCTACCAGGGTTTCGTCTATTACGCCCAGCATACCGCCCAGTTGCTCCTGTGCCAGATTGCTCGATTTGCGCAGCGACTTACTGATGCGCCCAATGATAAAACCCGCCACCGGCAAAAACAAAAACAGAAATATGGTAAGCTGGTAATTGATGTAGACCATCATGCCCAGATACACAATAATAGTTAGCGGCTCGCGGATAAACACCTCCAGCACGCTCATTATAGATAGTTCTACCTCGTTTATATCGTTGGTCATTTTAGATATCAGGTCGCCCTTGCGCTCTTCTGTAAAAAAGCCGATGGGCAGCGACAGCATTTTGGTAAACATATCGTCGCGCAGGCGGCGCAGCACGGCATTGCGTAGCGGATTGAGGATATAGAGCGATATATATAGAAACAGATTTTTGCACACCGTAAACACTACCACCGCCACGCATATATAAGCCAGGGCCGTTAGTTTGCCGTCGGATGCTATTATCTGTTTCACCAGGGTTTTTATCTGGTTCATGATATCGGTGGCAACCTTGCTGCTGGCGGCTGCCTTTACAGACTGCGCATTATCGCCCATAAACAGCACCTGCAGTACCGGAGCCAGCATGGCCAGCGAGAGCATACCAAAGAAAATGCTGAGCAGATTGGAGGTGAAATAGAGCGCTATTTTACCCTTGTAGTCTGCCAAATACGTCAATAGCCTCGATATTTTTTTCATGCTGTATTTTTGGGATTACTGAATCCTGCGGCAAAGGTGCGTACTAATTACAATACTTCTGTTCATTTGGCGCAACGCTGCTGCGAAAATTATACATTTATATACATTAACCCATGTAGCGCGGCAAAATGAACGCCCAAATAGTTAATAAAACGATAAACCATAACAGCCTGAAAAACCAGAAAGACGCGCCGGACGTAAATGAACGAAACAACTCAATATCAGCCACAATGCGTAAATTTAACATCGTAAGCAGCCTATGCGCTATGCTTCTTTTTTCTGAATGTAATACTGCACAAACTATGAACGACCACAAAAACAATCCGCACTACTCGCGCACCGACACTACACATCTGAATGTGAGCAACAAAGAATGGAGCAAAATACTGCCCAAAGACGTATATAACATAGCCAGAGAAAAGGGCACCGAATGGGCTTTTTCGGGCAAGTATTATAAAACCGACACCAAGGGCGACTACTATTGCGCGGTATGCGGAAACCATTTATTTAAGTCGGACGCGAAATTTGCTTCGAGCTGCGGTTGGCCAAGCTTTTTTGAGGCCATACGCCCAAATAGTGTAAAATACCTGGAAGACAACTCGCATGGCATGAACCGGACAGAGGTGCAATGCGCCCGTTGCGAGTCGCACCTCGGACACATCTTCGACGACGGCCCGGCGCCCACCTACCGCCGTTTCTGCATGAACTCGGCAGTACTGGATTTTGAGCCTGATGCGAAATAGTGGGGCGGAGGGCGGAGCGAACTTGCGATAATCTTTGCAAGGGCTTCGCTCGTACTTTCCCATGTTTTTTGATTATTTTTACAAGTAAAGTAAATTTTTTATGCAGGTAAGCTATGTAACAAACGAAAGCGGCAAGAAAACTGCAGTGCAGATTCCATTGAAAAAGTGGGAAGAAATAGAAAGAGGAATGAAAAAGCTGGAGTTTATAGACGAGTTAACGCAGGCGTTTAAAGAAATGGAATCGTATAAAGAAGGTAAGATCACTACACCTAACACTGCCGAGCTGTTGTCGGAATTATGATTATTTGTTATGAATTTTGTTTATCTTCCTCACTTCGTAAAGAAACTCAAACAGTATTCTGAGAAATATCCATCAATAAGAAGCGATTTTGAGCCCGATGCGAAGTAGCGCCAATTAGTGTTCCTAATTCGGCA
>CAZLPE010000190.1:2911-5476 GCA_964561325.1 uncultured Flavipsychrobacter sp. | reverse complement strand
GGCAAAACGATGCTTTTTTATTGTAAGTAGGTTGTTGTTATAAAAACCGGTCGCCTTTGTTGCGTTTCACTTCGGCTACATATTCTTTTATTTGTTGCTCGCGCTGGCGCTCGCATATCAGCAGTATATCGGGGGTGTCTACTACAATAAACTTTTCCAACCCTTGCAGCACCACCAGTTTTTCGTGTGGGGCTTTTATCATGCATTCGGTGGCGTCTATTACCATTACATTGTTGCCCAGCACTGCGTTGCCCAGATAGTCTTTGTTGCAGTTGTCGTATGCCGACTCCCATGTTCCCAGGTCGCACCAGCCAAAGTAAGATGGTATTACGTATACATTGCGCGCCTTTTCCATTATACCATAGTCTATAGATATATTGGTGCAGTGCGGGTATAGTCGGGTAATAGCATCGTGTTCGGCGGGGGTGTTGTAGGCGTCTTTTGCCTGAGCAAATACCTCGTTCATTTCAGGCAAAAACTGATGGAGCGCTTCCATAATAGTTTGCACATTCCATACAAAAATGCCCGAATTCCACAAAAAGTCGCCGCTTTTCAGGAAGGTGCGCGCCAGTTCCAGCGATGGTTTCTCGGTAAATGTTTTCACCTTGTAGGTGGTATCTACCTGATGCTCCGTATCGTATTGTATATAGCCATAGCCGGTATCGGGGCGCGTAGGCTTAATACCCAGCGTAAGCAAGCTTTTATGGTTGGCTACAAAGTTCAGCGCATCCTGTGCAGTGGCTTCAAAAGCACGCTCATCCATTATCAGGTGGTCGGCCGGCGACATTATGATATTGGCATTAGGGTTGAGCGCATACATTTTGTGGGCAAAATAAGCGGCGCAGGGAGCGGTATTTTTGCGCGATGGTTCGCTGATGATGTTCTCATCGCTTATCTCCGGTATTTGTTGCTTTAGCGTTGCAATATATTGCTCGTTGGTAATAAAGTAGATATTCTCCTTTGGGCATATATGCTTAAACCTGTTGTAGGTCCATTGTATCAGCGATCTGCCCGTACCCAGCAGATCCAGAAACTGTTTCGGATGGTGTGTCCGGCTTTCGGGCCAGAACCTACTGCCGATGCCGCCGGCCATTATGGCTACGTAATTATTTTGGATGCTCATGTATAGTCCGGGTATAATTTTATTAAAAAACCGGCTGCTGTTTTTGGTTCCGGCAATTTTAAAGGGCTAAAAATAAGATAATTTGGCGGTATTAGGGAAAGCCGCTACCCACAACAGTGGTAAAACCCCAAAAGTTAACCCTATGTCCCCAGCGCTATTCGGCGCATAGCCGGTTGGGCGCAGGGGTGTACTATAAAAAAGCAATAGGTTACAGTGCGCTGTTGCCTGTAACCTATTGCTTTTCCCTGTTGTATATTATTCGGCCTCGGCCACTACTTCTTTTACCTCGGGTATCATGCGCTTCATCATACCTTCTATGCCCGACTTAAGGGTGATCATAGACGATGGGCAGCCGGAGCAAGAACCCTGAAGCATGAGCTTAACGGTGCCGCTCTCAAAGCCTTTGAAGCTGATAGCTCCGCCATCCATTTCTACCGCCGGTTTCACATAGTTTTCCAGCAGTTCTTTTATGCGCACTACTACATCGGCATCGTCGGCGCTTATTACGTAGTTGTCTTTCTTTACAGTTATCTGATCTTCGTGTATCACCGCCTTTCCTTCTTCCAGATATTCTTTCAAAAACTGGCGGATAGTGGGTATTACATCGTCCCAGTTAGTTTCTACGGTTTTAGACAGCGTTACAAAGTTGCTGGCTATAAACACACTTCTTATAAATGGGAAAGCGAACAATTCCTTGGCAAGCGGCGAAGGGCCTGCACTGGTTTCGTCCGGAAAATCTATGCTTTTGCCCGGATACAAGAGTTTGTTGGCTACAAACTTCATCGTTTCCGGATTGGGGGTCATTTCGGTATAAATACTAACGATTGTGTTTCCGGTTTTCAACATCTTAAATAAATTTGGTACAAAAATACTGAAATACCGTCTTAAGTGTGATTATAAATTGTAATAGCGACAAAGGCTAAATCAATAAAAGGCAGAAAACCGAATTAGTAACGTTTATATGCACAGATGGCTATATTTTCACTATTTTTGATTGAAACTCTGCATAACAATGTACACCTCCTTACGGGCCATAATGGCGTTAGTATTATTACTACTTATTTTCACCAGTTCTTGTATTCCTGTAAAGGCTAAAAAGCCCTATTATGTAAAAAATAAGAAGCATTATTACCGCAGGGTGTATTAATAGGCAGGGCAAAACAGCGCGTTTGTATGAACTATCTGGAGCTGATACCTGATATTATTTCGCGATTGCGCAGCCATGGCGCCATAGCGGAGGCAGATGCTGTAGAAAACGCCTTCCGGTATTCGTTTCCGGCGGGCGAACTATTAATGGCTACAACCCATTCTTTACTGGCTATAATACGCAACAATAACGAGTTGCATCGTTTGGTAGGAGCAGATACATATAAGCTTCAGGCTTATTGCACATCAGTAGGTTTGCACGTACGCTAATTATGCCGACCAACAAATGCCATAAA
>CAZLPE010000190.1:1640-2811 GCA_964561325.1 uncultured Flavipsychrobacter sp. | reverse complement strand
AACATTTTGAACGGCCCATGGCAAGCAGTTCGTTATACCACCAGATTTGTTTTACTGTCGCTTGCCTGATCTTCGTTTTATCCATTTTTCCAGCTCTACTGCCCAGAAAACAATGCTCGATACGGCTACTGTTACCCCTAATTCGTAAAGCGATAAGGGTTGTGTTTTAAACACTGAATTGAGGAACGGTATGTATATTATAGCCAATTGCAAAGCAAAAGTGAGCAAAAGCGCGACCACCAAAGGTCGGTTAGTAAACATACCGGCCGTAAACACCGACTGCCTGCCCGAACGTATTGCCATAATATGTCCCATCTGGCTGATACAAAGTACATTGAGCGCCATAGTTTGCCAGCGCTCGTTACCGGCGCTTATAGCCCAGGCCTGCGTACCGAGCGTTGTAGCGGCTATTAAAAGGCCTACCCACAAAATGTGTATGCCCATACCACCGCCAAAAACAGGCGCTCCGGGATTGCGCGGCGGGCGCGACATTACGTTGAACTCCGCCGGCTCATAGGCCAGCGCCAGCGCAGGTAGTCCATCAGATACCAGATTTATCCAGAGAATCTGGATGGCCAGCAGCGGGATGGGCAAACCCAAAAACGGAGCCAGCAATATGGTCCACATCTCCCCCGAATTTCCCGTCATAATAAACCGGATAAACTTCAGTATGTTGTCAAATATCCTTCTGCCGTGTTTTATTGCAGTAACAATGGTGGCATAGTTGTCGTCGAGTAATATCATATGCGCCGCCTCTCTCGATACCTCTGCGCCGGTTATGCCCATAGCTATACCAATATCCGCATTTTTGAGCGCGGGCGCATCGTTTACCCCATCGCCGGTCATAGCTACAAAATTGCCGCGCTCTTGCAGCGCCTGTATTATCTGCAATTTTTGTTCGGGGTTTACCCGGGCATATACACGGACTTTATCTACTACCTGCGCAAACGCCGGCCTACTCATATTGGCCAGTTCTGCCCCGGTAAGCGCCATTTCACCGGGGGTGGAGAGTATTCCCAGGTTTTTAGCTATGGCTCGCGCCGTTAGCACATGATCGCCGGTTATCATCACAGGTATTATACCGGCATGCCTGCACCGGGCTATTGCCTCGCGCGCTTAGGCGCGCGGGGGGGGGTTTCAGCCTGGCAAACCCACCACTTTGCAATAAGGG
>CAZLPE010000190.1:0-1630 GCA_964561325.1 uncultured Flavipsychrobacter sp. | reverse complement strand
TTATCTTCACTGTTATTTTGCCTCACTGCCTCCCCGGGTTTCTTCCCGCGGGCGCTGGGGGGCGCGGCGGATCTATCATGCCGGCAAACCCCAACAGTTGCAAATCTGCCTCTATTGCGGCGGCATCCAGAGTAGCTGGTAGTTCGGGCAGCATACGGACAGCATAACCCAACACACGGTAACCCTTGGCTGCCATGTCGTTTACCATTTGTTCGGGTTCGGCAGTTGCGGAGCCCGGAGCCAGCTTGCGCAATAAAACATCCACTGCGCCCTTTGTAATAACCAGTACGCCGTTGGGCGTAGCGTGCAGGGTAGTCATACATTTTCGCGCTGCATCGAATGGCAGTTCGCCTATGCGCGGATAGAGCTGTTCCAGTTCCAGACGTTGTTTACCGTTTATTGCTGCATACTGTGCCAGCGCTATTTCTGTCGATTCTCCCAAACACTGACCGTTAGGGGCTATGGTAGCGTCATTATTTAGCGCCATTGCAGTAAGCAGCGCTTCGGCGCCGCTACTACCGTCCATCGTAGCGCCTGTTACATACAGTTCTTCGACGGTCATTTTATTTTCGGTAAGCGTGCCGGTTTTGTCTGAGCATATATACGTTACCGCGCCCAGCGTTTCTACAGCATGTAGCTTGCGCACCAGCGCATTGCTTTTAGCCATACGCTTTGCGCCCAGCGCCAGCGCCACCGTTACCAGCGCAGGCAGCGCCTCGGGAATTCCTGCAACCGCCAGCGATATGGCAGTTAGCGCTATAGACAGCAGCGGTTCGCCGCGCAAATAACCCGCTACAAACACGATAGCGCACACCCCAATGGTAATAGCCGCCAGACGCTTACCAAAGCCTTTCAGTTTTTTTTGCAGCGGAGTAGCGGGCGCTGCAGTCATCGTCAGGCGGGCTATCTGACCGAGTTCTGTGCTCATGCCAGTGGCTACTACATAGGCAGCGCCCCGGCCATTTGTTACACAAGACCCTTTGTAGCCCATATTTATCCTATCGCCAAGGGTATAGTCGCCATCGGGCAGGGCAGCTACTTGTTTTTCGATGTTTACAGATTCGCCGGTCAGCGCCGATTCGTCTACCCGTAGCTGATGCACCTCAAAAAAGCGTATATCGGCCGGTATGATATTTCCAGATTCAATCAATACCACATCGCCCGGAGCCAGATCAGCGGCGGGCAACTCAATAGTGTCGCCGGCCCTCACCACTCTTGCCGTTCCGGCAGCCATGGTTTTTAGCGCTTCTATCGCTTTTTCAGCATTATACTCCTGTACAAAACCTACAATGCCATTTAGCGCCACTATACATAGTATTACTATCGTATCTGTGATATCGCCCAGTATACCCGATATTATAGCGGCGCACATCAGTATCACAATCATAACGTCGGCAAGCTGCGCCAAGGCCATGCGCCAGATGGTTCTTTTCTTCTGCTCCTGTATTTTGTTTTTGCCGTGCTCGCGAAGCGACTGCGCAGCCATGGCATTGCTCAACCCCGCCGGCGCTGTGTTAAGCAACCGCGCAACTTCCGTATCGGGTAGTAAGTGCCAATTCATACCTCATAAAGGTAGGCAATCCCTATCAGGACCTTCATTAATAAATCATGCCGAATAAACATCTAAAAT
>CAZLPE010000189.1:0-5533 GCA_964561325.1 uncultured Flavipsychrobacter sp. | reverse complement strand
ATTCTCTCCATAACTCCGCCGCACAGGCTACAAGCAGGCAGCGCTCATTGGCGCTCTAACCACCTGAGCTACCCGGGCTTTTGCCCGGGGCAGGACTTGAACCTGCGACCACCCGAACCTAAATCGAAGTAACGCTGCCTTACGGCGCTGTGCGGCATAGTTATAGATGCAATAATTGAAAGAACTATCAGGCTGCTGATACAGCGCTTCGGTAGCGTTAAAGAAAATATACAGAGCAATAATCGGCAAGAGTCTTATCCCCGAAGGGATGCCGGATTCGAACCGGCTTAAACCGGAAGTACCTCTTGCCTACGACATCTGTATAGTGCAGGGAGCAATATACGAACATAGGTTTGGGGATTTGCCTAAGGATTTGCACCTTTCTCTGCTTTTCAGCCGAGCCCTTCCCCTTATTTGTGGCGCGAAGTAACCCATGTTCTACGGCATCGCTGCAGTATCTGTACTGCTTTTAAAGTTGCTGTTGCCACCCGGCGCCATGCGGCGCCGGGGCAGCTTTATAATTGTATGCTGTTTATCTTGTCTATGGCGTCGCCTCCGTTTTCTATGGCATGTAGCGCTTCAAATATTTTATCGCTCCAGCCTGCTATCAGGTGCACGCCGCCTGCTTTTACATCTATAGGTGTAGTTCCATAACCAGCCAGATCGAAAAGGTATAGCTGCGCTGCAGGATATAAAGACCGATAGTTTGCCCACGACTTTTGCAAGCTGTTGAATACTTGCTTGTTGTTCCACAACTGGCAGTCGGTAAACATCATTACCTTGTCCATCCGCACCTTTCGTGCTATCAGGTCGTCTATTACCAGGTAGCCGTTGGTGGCGTATCCCACCTCGCCCTCGCGGCGGTAGTATTCCTGCACATTGGCCAGCACATTTTTTGATGGCATATTGATGATTTTCCATTTATCGCCAAACATACCGGTTACCACTCTTGTGCATTTGCGTTGCAATAGCATACCCAATACCAGACCCACATCGTAGAGCAATATCCGGCTCATGGGCGATACAGGCTTTTGCATAGAGCCCGACACATCGCAGGCTATCAGTACCGCCGTTTGTTCGCCGAAGCCCTGTATATTGTCTGCGCTTGCCGCTATTGCGTCTTCCAGAGCCGTAAGCGCCATTGTTGCATAGTCCGATTTCAGAACGGCCAGCTCGCGATAGGCTGCAAGAAACCGAAATGGCAATTGCTTACTGTTGGCCACTGCATTTTTATTGGCCAGGTAGCGGCATACTTTTCGCATATGCGCTGGGCTAACTCCGGCTTGTATAATATTGCGCAGGTTGCGTAGCGTAGCCATATAGCCCATCTTTTCGCTGTCTATAAGTTCCTCCCATTTGGCGGTTATTGCAGCTTCTTTTTGGGTTTTGCTCGCATAGTTGCCCGTGCCTGCGGCGCTCAGTTCGGTTTCCCATGTGTAAGGCGTTGCCAGCGTATTGGCAGCAATTTTGTCGAACAATGCTTGCTGCGCATCGTCTTTCGCCTTGGGGTGCACCAGAAACAGGGCATCGCGCAGCCGCACAGCCGTATCGCGGTTATACTTGGCAAACTGGTATTCGTCAAACGTATTAAAAGACATAGCCAGCCCCTTTTGCACCTGCTTCGATAGTCTGTTTAGCTTTTTTACGCCCTCGCGCTTGTTGCTCGCCTGGTAGTAGGCCAGCAGTTCGGTTATTTCATCGGCGCGCTTTACTACGCCGGTCACGGCCTTACTTACTATGCCATTGCCGCTGTTGCTTTTAGATAGTTCTACCACCAGCGCCAGGGGCACGCTGCGCATATTCATTTGGGTGCGGGCATATATGGCCAGCCGGGCTACAAACTCCGCTTTGTTTTTTGCTATCAGTTCGGTTATTCTTGCCAGCCGGTCAGCGGCTGTTGTGTAGTAATTGTCGCTTAGCGATGCTGTTACTACTGCCGCATACAGTTCTGTTTCGGGCGTCAGCTTCCATGCCTTTGCGCCTTCATAGTTGGTTGTTGCTTGCTGCTTGCGTATCAAAAAATTGAATTTCATATAGCTTAGGTTTTGGCGTTGAAGCGGCAATTGTTATTCCCTTTCAACAACACAAAAGTCTAAAGCCACTGCGCAAAGTACCTGCGCAGTAAAAACACATTTTCTGCCAATCGGCTGAAACCCCATCTGGTGGCCGAAAAATAGTTTAAAAAATGTTGAAAATAGTTTTTCGCTACCCAAAGTGCGCAAATACATTGCGCAGTAAAAACGAAGATTTGTACATTACACCTACACTTAAAGCCCATGGCAACTAACAAACTGGCCCTGATACGCTACCGCGCTATAGATGAATGCTTGAAAAACAGGTATAGAAAATGGACGCTCGACGACCTGATACTAAAAGTGGGCGAACGCCTGTACGAGTATGAAGGCATACATACCGGCATAAGCAGGCGCACCATACAGGCCGACATACAACTGATGCGCAGCAATAAACTGGGTTATAACGCGCCCATAGTAGTGCGCGACAAAAAATACTATGCCTACGACGACCCCGCCTTCAGCATTACCAAAGCGCCCGTAACAAACAACGATATTGGCAAACTAAAACAGGCGGTAAGCATACTGAAGCAACTGAACGGGTTTACCTACTTCGATGAAATGAGCGATATGATAGCCCGTCTGGAAAACAATCTGAGTAAGGCGGTAAAAGCGCCCACAAATTTTGTGCAGATAGAAAGCAACAATATGCTAAAGGGGCTGGAGCATATTATGCCGCTATACGAAGCCATAGCTGCCGGCAGGGCGTTGCTGCTGGAGTACAAATCGTTTAAGGTAGCCACGGCCCGGCAACAGATATACTACCCCTACCTGCTCAAGGAGTACCGCAATAGGTGGTTTCTGATATGCCGGGCAAAGAAAATCAATTCGTTACTTACATTGGCTTTAGACCGTATCGTATCGTTTCAGGAGTTGCCCAAGGAGCCGTTTATGCCCTACGAAGGCGTAGATTTCGACCGCTATTTCAGCGACCTGCTGGGCGTTACCAAAACAGAAAAAGACAGAGCGCATAAAATAATACTGTGGGTAAACAAACCCAATGCGCCCTATGTGCTCACTAAGCCGCTGCACGCATCGCAGCAGGTAATAAAGGAGGACGAAAAAGGCATAATAATAAGAATAGACGTGGTGCTGAATTTTGAACTGGAGCGGGAAATACTGGGGTTTGGTGAAAATATAAAAGTATTGGCGCCAAGACTACTGGTTACGCATATTAAAAAACGAATCGCCAAAATGATGAACAACTATGCAGAAAATAAAGAGGAAAACTAGATGGCAAAAATTGCGCTAACCGTAGCTTTTGCAACCGATTGCTGCATTTTGCCACTGGCAGCATAGCTTTTTTATCGCCCGCATCCGGTTTTTTTCTCACCTTTGCGTTATGCCATTTCATAAAATATCGCCCGACGATCTTGCCTATTTCAAAACCATTATTGATGCGCGCTATGTGCTTACCGATGAGGAGCAACTAACGCGCTGCGCCAGCGACCAAACGGAAGACCTGCACTACATGCCCGAGGTAGCCCTGCTGCCGGGCACAACAGCCGAGGTGAGCGCCATAATGCGGTATTGCAATGAGCGCAACATACCCGTTACCCCGCGCGGGGCGGGCACCGGATTGAGCGGCGGAGCGCTGCCTGTGTACGCGGGCGTAGTGCTGGACATGAAACGGTTTAATAAAATACTGCATGTAGATAAGCGCAACTTTCAGGTAACCACCGAACCGGGAGTAATAACCCAGGAACTACAGGAACACCTGAAAGCCGAAGGATTGTTTTATCCACCCGACCCCGCCAGTAAGGGTTCTTGCTTTATAGGCGGCAATGTGTCTGAAAACTCGGGCGGGCCGCGCGCGGTAAAGTATGGCGTGGTAAAAGACTATGTGCTGAATCTGGAAATAGTATTGCCCAATGGCGAGGTGATATGGACGGGCGCCAATGTGCTGAAAAACGCCACTGGCTACAATCTTACCCAGTTGCTGGTGGGCAGCGAAGGTACGCTGGGTGTAATAACCAAAATAGTGCTGCGTCTGATACCGGCGGTGAAACACGACCTGCTACTGCTGGCTCCGTTCAGATCAGCAGAAGAGGCTTGCGCGGCGGTAAATGCTATTTTTCTGGCGGGCTATACTCCCTCGGCGCTCGAGTTTATGGAGCGCGACGCGCTGGAGTGGTCTATGCGCTACACCCAAAGCACGGGTATAACCCTGCCCGACGATATAGCAGCACACCTGCTGATAGAAGTAGACGGCAACCATATGGACGAGCTATACCGCGACGCCGAAGCGATAGCGGCCGTGGTGCAGCGATTTGATATTGGCGAAATACTGTTTGCCGACAGCCACGAGCAAAAGCAAATGCTGTGGACGCTACGCCGTAAAGTGGGCGAGGCGGTAAAAAGCAATTCGATATATAAAGAAGAAGATACCGTAGTGCCGAGGGCAGAACTACCTGAGCTGCTGCGTATAATTAAGGGTCTGGGGGCAGAATATGGTTTTAAATCGGTATGCTATGGCCATGCCGGCGATGGCAACCTGCACGTGAACATAGTGAAAGCCGATATGAGCGACCACGACTGGAATGTGCGGCTGACCGAGGGCATACGCAAACTGTTTGCAGAGGTGGTGCGCATGGGCGGCACCATATCGGGCGAGCATGGTATAGGCCTTGTGCAGCGCGACTATATGGATATAGCGTTTAACGAGGTGCAAATGCAACTGATGCGGCAGATAAAGCATGTTTTTGACCCTAAAGGCATACTCAATCCCGGCAAAATCTTAACAAATGCATAAATAGCTGCTATGCAGCAAATGAATATTAATTTATGTTAACTTCGTGTGGAAAAACATTTTCCCTATGAGAAACATCCTGGTGGTTTTGCTGCTTTGCTTAGGTTTTACCAGCGCCATGGCGCAGGAGGTGTACACAAGCTCCGGCAAGCCGGGGTACATGAAAAAAGCCAAAAAGCATAAGGGCTACGACCCCGACAAGCTGATAATAGGCGGCGGACTGAATCTGGGGTTGGGCAGCGGCTATGCCAACATAGGCGTAGCGCCGGTAGTGGGCTACCGCATCACAGATCATTTCTCGGCGGGCGTGGGTCTTGGCTATCAGTATTTTCGGGCGCCTGTGCTCGAAGATCCGGTTACCGGCAAGGTATACTATGCCTACCAGCACATGGTGTTTCCCAGCGTATGGACACGCCTTTTTGTATATAAAAACTTCTTTGTTGAAGCTACCTACGAATACGACTTCATCAACAGGCGTTACCCGCTCGACAATTACGGGATGTATAACGAAACAAAATCTAATGTTACCAATTCGTGCCTGCTGCTGGGCGTAGGTATCAAGCAGCCCATAGCCGGCCGTGTGTATCTGTATGGCGCCATGGTATACGATGTGCTGCAAGGCCAATACAGCCCCTATCCCAAAAATTCGCCCGACGTAAGATTTGGTATTATAGCAGGCCTGTAGGGTTTATTTTCTTAACTGTATTTCCTT
>CAZLPE010000188.1:0-5595 GCA_964561325.1 uncultured Flavipsychrobacter sp. | reverse complement strand
TATATGGTTTATTTATGTGTTCATCACAGGTATCCGTAGCGTGCCGTGAAGAGCGGAGATGCCACAGTGACGCTATAAAGCGATTGCAGCAACAATCGGTTACAGCTGGGAGGCTACATAAGGGCAAACGGTATGCTATACAGTGGTTATTTATTCACTACAAGTAATGTGGCAGCTATGGCATCGTTTTTCAATAGTAAAATTTCCCTAACCAGATACTATTGAATAGGCAACACATAGCTACTGCTCTTTGAATTGTTCCCATATTTTGGGATTTCTGCTGGTATGAAAAACCGCAAAAACTTTTACTAAAAATGCTGATTCATCGACATTAAAATGAATGAGGAATGGAAATTTTTTAACAATGGTACAGCGAATGTCAGCATATCGAATGGCGTGAGCAGTGGGGTTGTCTTGTAGCTTGCTTATTTGCAATTTTACCTGCTTCTGAAATCGTGCTCCTAAGCCTTTAGATTGGCTGTTATACCAATCGGTAATATCATGAATGTCTTGTAGGGCATTTTTATCAATAACCAATTCGTATTTGTTCATCACGCCTTCAATGTTTTGGAGGCCTCGTGCCAGGGCAACAACTGTTCGGGATTTTTTCTTGCACTATTTACTCTTTCAAGTACTAATGTTTGATGCTCCAATGGTATATCCATGGCATCATCCCACAAGGCTTCATTTAATTGTAGTTTTTCACTGGGCGAAAGTTGTTTTATAGCCGCTACCAATTGCTGCACACTAAAATTAACACGGAGCTGAATGGTATTCTTATCGTTTGTGTTGCTTAATTCAGGGTACATTTTTTTGAATTTGTGGTAAGCAAATTTACAGATAATATTGCATTTGAATGAGCGCTAACTGAAAGTTCGCCGTCCTCCTAAATTTATCCCCCCCCACAAACGCACAGCGCGCAACCTCCCGGTTGCGCGCTGTGTATATATGGTTTATGTGTTGGGTTATTTGTTCATTGTTGCTAAAAACTCTTCGTTGCTGCGGGTGCCTCTCATTTGTTGCAGCAAGAAGTGCATAGCCTCGTCGGTGTTCATATCGGCTATATGGTTGCGGAGCAGCCACATTTTGTTTTGCACGTCTTTGTCCATCAGCAGGTCGTCGCGGCGGGTGCTGCTGCTGGTTATGTCTATGGCGGGGTATATGCGTTTGTTGGCCAGCTTGCGGTCCAGTTGCAGTTCCATGTTGCCGGTGCCTTTAAACTCTTCAAATATCACCTCGTCCATTTTAGAGCCGGTGTCTATCAGGGCGGTGGCCAGAATGGTCAGCGATCCGCCGTTTTCTATTTTGCGGGCGGCGCCAAAAAACTGTTTTGGTTTTTGCATCGCATTGGCTTCTACGCCGCCGCTCAGCACCTTGCCGCTGGCAGGGGCTACGGTGTTGTGGGCGCGCGCCAGGCGGGTTATAGAGTCGAGGAGTATCACCACATCGTGACCCACCTCTACGAGGCGTTTGGCCTTTTGCAGGGCTATCGTCGATACTTTTACGTGTTTATCGGCAGGCTCGTCGAAGGTAGATGCTATTACCTCGGCGTTTACGCTGCGCTGCATATCGGTCACCTCCTCGGGGCGTTCGTCTACCAGCACTATCATCAGGTATACCTCGGGGTGGTTGCGGGCTATGGCGTTGGCCACTTCCTTGAGCAGCATGGTTTTACCCGTTTTGGGCTGCGATACTATGAGCCCGCGCTGGCCCTTGCCTATGGGCGTAAACAGATCCATGATGCGGGTGCTGTAGTTGTTACCCGTAGTGGTCAGGTTCAGCTTCTCGTAGGGGAACAGCGGCGTCAGGTAGTCGAACGGTACGCGGTCGCGTATCTCGTCGGGCAGACGGCCGTTTATGCTCTCTACCTTTAGCAGCGCAAAGTATTTTTCGCCTTCCTTGGGCGGACGTACATTACCCTTTACGGTATCGCCTGTTTTTAGGCCAAAAAGTTTTATTTGCGATGGCGATACATAAATATCGTCGGGCGAGCTCAGGTAGTTGTAGTCGCTGCTGCGCAAGAAGCCGTATCCGTCGGGCATCATTTCCAGTACGCCCTCGCTGGCCACTATACCTTCAAACTCTATATTGAAGGTGGGTGCCTGCTCGCGCTTAGGGCGATTGTGCAGGTGCTGCGGCGCGGCTACAGGTTTTTCCGTCTCCGCCTCTGCCGACATTTGCGGCGGCTGCACCTCGGGGTTATCTGTAGACGGCATTGTTATGCCCGATGGTTCTTCCTCTTGCTGCTGGCCCAGTACAGCCTCCGGCGTTGCCGGGCGGTCGGGTTGTATTACGGGTTGTATTACGGGTTGCCTTTCGGGTCTGTTCTCGTTGCGGTTGTCGCCGCGGGTATCTATACGCTCCATACGGTTCATACCGTCGGGGCGTTGCATATTGTTTTGTTCGCGTTGCGGTCTGCCATACTGGTCGTCGCGCATTGGCCTATTGTCGCGCATCGGGCGGCCCATGTTCATATCGTCGCGGCCCGGGCGCTGCGGCATCCTGCCGTCGTTCATTTGGCGGGGTTCGCGCACCTGGCGGTTTTCTGGCACTCGGTTGTCGGTATTGGGTTCTTTACCAAGCCTGGCTTGTATAATATCTTCTTTTAGTTTGCGCGGTCTTCTTCTTTTATCGCCGTCTTCGCCGGGGGCTGCGTTGTCTGCAGGCTGCGTTGTTTCGGTAGTTTGCTGCGCGGTTGTTTCTCTGGCAGTAGTTATTGGCGTTTCGGCAGGGGCGGTAGCTACTGGTATTTCGTTATTGTGCGGCAGCGCTGGCGCTTCCTGCGGTATTGGCGTGGCCGGCGTTTCTGTTACTGGCTGCGCCTCTCTGCGTATTGGTTGGTTTGGTCGCTCTTGTGGTCGCTGCGCCGGGCGTTGGTTGGGCCTCGATGGCTGCCTTTCGGGCATAGCCGGGGCTTCTTGCGGCGCCGGTGTAGCGGGTATGGCTGCGGGTTCGGGCATAGCCGGAGCCTCTTGCGGCGCAGGCGTAGCGGGTACGGCTGCGGGTTCGGGCGTTGCGGGCGCCTCTTGCGGCGCCGGTGTAGCAGGTATTTCTGCGGGGGCTGGCGCTTCGGCTACGGGCGCTGCCGGTTGCGTTTTAGTTTTTCGCGCAGCGGGCGTTTTTCTTTCTGTAGCCGGCGCCGGTTGCGCTTCAGTTACAGTTTCGGCTACTGCTGCGGTAGTTTCCGGCTCGGCTATATCATTACTATTAGTGTCTGCCTTAGTAGTTTTGGGTTTGGGTCCGCGTTTCTTCTTTGGCTCATCTGCTGCTTTTGCTTGCTGCTCCATAATACCCGCTATCAGGCTTTGTTTGTCTAATGAACCAGTATTTTTCATTTTTAAATTATCGGCTACATCTACAAGCTCAGGAATGAGCATATCATTTAACTGCAAAATGTCGTAAGGCATGCTTGGCTTTTTTCTGAATAATTATTTTTTTGGAAAATAAATATGGTTATTCGTTAAAATTTTGATCGTACTCGTTTTTAATAAACCGGATTATCGAAACGGGAAATTTTCAGATAAACTGAAGAAGGCTGGAACAATTATTCTTTCCTTGATGCAAGTTTACAACTGTTTTCGATAATAAAGAAAAAAACGTTTATTTTTTGTAAGAATCTAAAAAGGCCTGCGCCATATTTTTTATGGTAATATCAATAGGCGTATATCTAAAATCCGGCAGCTCGCTCAGCAGTTTATCGTTTTTGTATATAGATATACCTTGTGCGTTTGTGGCTGTTTCTCTTGTTATTACGGGTTTTGCACCGGTCAGGGCGCTTTTCAGCATGCTCCATCGCCAGGCCAAGCCCGTTATCAGGCTGCCGGCCTTGTAGCGCGGCGGCTTGCGGCCCAGCGCCTGCGCCATAAGTGTAAATACATGCTGGTAGGTATAGTTGCCGCCGCTTACTATGTACCGTTCTCCGGCGGCGCTGCCGGCCATCAGGCGCACCATAATGGCGGTTACATCTGCGGCGTCTACCCACGACGTGGCGCCGGTAGTATAAAACGGAAACTCATCGTAAGCCACCTTCATAAGCTGCGCCGATCCGCGATGCCAGTCGCCCGGGCCTAATATCACGCCCGGATTTACTATCACCGCATTCAGCCCCTCGCCTATGCCGCGCCACACCTCGGTCTCGGCAAGGTATTTACTCAGTCCGTATGCCGAATTGTAGGCGCTTTCGCCCCATTCTTCTTCTTCGGTTATTGGTTTTTCGTCGTTGCCGGTGCGCCCCAGCGCGGCTACCGAGCTTACATAAACCATTTTTTCTATACCCTGCTCCAATGCCTGATTCACTACATTGGCTGTGCTTTCTGTGTTGAAGTGGAGCATGGCCTCGCGCTCGCGGGGCAAAAAAGAAACTATAGCTGCGCAATGGTATATATGCGTTACGCCCTCCATGGCTTCGGCTACGGCAAACACATCGAGGAGGTCGCACTGCAGCCACTCTACGCCGGGCAGGGCTGCCAGATCGGGCGTAGGAACGCTGCTATTGTATAGCGCGCGCACCCGCTGCCCCCCGGCCGATAAATACCGGACAAGGCGCTGCCCTAAAAAACCGCTTGCTCCTGTGATCAATATCATGAGGGGATGCCAAAAGTATAAACTTAGCGCGAATTAAAATTAAATAAAGCTACGCCGCGCTCAAATAACGGTATAATAAACTCTGATAACAGCCATAGCCGCACTGGCCTACCTGATCCTGTGTTTAAACAGTTTGTACACAGCTATTTTTATATAGTAGCGCAGCATTTCTTTGATGGTGAGTATTACGCTGAACACATAGTAATACAGGTTTTTGCCGGTGCGGTATTCCATAATTTTCAGCTCCAGCTCCAGAAACTTGCGCAGCAGCTGGAGTTGCTTGCCGGGCGCTGTGCTGGCATTGTGTATATGTATTACGGTAGTGTCGGCAAGGTAGTAGCTGCGGTAGCCCAGCTCGTGAAACTGGTAGCACCACAGCTGATCTTCGCCGTACATAAAAAAGCGTTCGTCCAGTTTTTTATCGGGGCGTTTGTTTAGCGCCGCGCGGGTAAACATCATAAAGGCGCCGCTCACCCAGTCGGCATAGGTATTGTAGTTGCCATGAAAATACTGATTGAGCAGCAGCGCCGACCTTTTTTTGTAGGGCATCATCATCATCAGCGGCCTAAGCAGATCCAACACCTCGTTGCGCACGCTCCTGAACCGGCGCGCCGTATGTTGCAGTTTGCCGTCGGGGTACACCAGTCTTACGCTCAGCGCGCCTACATCGGGGCGGCGTTGCAGTTCGGCGGCGGCCATAGCAATACTATCTTCGGTAAGCAGCGTATCAGAGTTGAGCAGCAGCAGCACATCGCCCTTGGCGGCGGCAATACCCAGGTTATTGCCCTTAGCAAACCCACCGTTTTCCTTGCTTTTGATAAGCGTAATACCCGGAAACCGCACTAAAAACTCATCCGGATTATCCTTTGGCGACGCATTATCTACCAGCACCACTTCATAGTCTACCCCCTTAGTATAGCGGATAACGCTCTCTATACAGTCGCAAGTGATCTGAAAAGTGTTGTAATTAATGATAATGACGGATACGAGCATTGGGGATGGGGTTATACC
>CAZLPE010000187.1:0-5617 GCA_964561325.1 uncultured Flavipsychrobacter sp. | reverse complement strand
CCCAGTTTTTTTGCTTTTTCCAGTTTTGAGCCTGCATCTTCGCCTACCACTAAGTAGTT
Organism: uncultured Flavipsychrobacter sp.; assembly: GCA_964561325.1. Classification (GTDB taxonomy): domain Bacteria; phylum Bacteroidota; class Bacteroidia; order Chitinophagales; family Chitinophagaceae; genus Nemorincola. The sequence continues at coordinate 5,558 of CAZLPE010000187.1, read as the reverse complement.
GAGTTTTGCGCTTACGCTGCCTAATATTGCCCCGCCTTTAGCCTCTACCATAGCCTCGGCTTCGCTGCGTTTGAAATGACTTAGGGTGCCGGTAAACAAAAATGTTTTGCCTGTCAGTTCGCCAGCTGCCGGTTGTTGTCCTCTATGCTCGTTTACCAGATTTACACCTGCGGCATCCAGTTTATCTATCGCGTCGCGATTACTTTGTATAGCAAAAAAATCGACTACTGATTTGGCCACTTTTGGCCCCACATCTTGCAGCGTACTCAGTTTTTCAATATCCCATTCGTAAAGTTCTCTTATATGCGACACCGCAGAAGCAAGTATTTTACTCGTATTCTCGCCCACATGCCTTATTCCCAAACCAAAAATCACCCTATATAATGGTTGTTTTTTAGATTGTTCAATAGCTGCTTGTAAATTGGTAATAGATTTAGCGCCAAAACCGCTTTGCCCTTTTAGTCTATCCCAATCTATATGGTACATACCCGGAATATCGGGTAGCACGCCCAGCTCGTAAAACTTTTGCACATTGGAATTGCCCATAGTGCGAATATCCATAGCGTCTTTGCTGGCAAAATGTATCATTCGCTCCACTACTTGCACAGGGCACGCTATATTTATGCAGCGCCACGCAGCTTCGTCCTGTTGTTTTTCCAACGCGCTGTTGCATGCCGGACAGCAAGTAGGAAACTGTATTTCTTCTTCCTCGCCCGTTCTCAGTTCCGTGAGCGGTTTTACTATGTAGGGTATCACATCGCCGGCGCGCTCTACGAGCACGGTGTCGCCTATGCGCACATCCTTTTCCCTAACCACATCTTCGTTAAACAACGATACCGAAGTAACTGTAACGCCGCCAATATGCACTGGATCTATTTTTGCAACCGGCGTTATTGTCCCTACCCTACCTACCTGAAACTCTACCCGTCTCAACTTGCTCGTGGCCTGCCGAGCTTTAAATTTGTAAGCCACTGCCCAGCGCGGATGGTGGGTGGTCATACCCATTTGCTCTTGCAGTGCAAAATCATTCACCTTTATCACCAATCCATCTACTTCAAATGGCAGGTCGTCTCTTTTGGTCTCAAACTCAGCGCAATAGGCTATTACTTCGTCTATGTGCGTAAAAACCTTCATTTCTTTTGCCGGCGAGGGGAACCCCATACTGTACAACCATTGTAGCGAGCCATAGTGGGTCTTTAATTGTTCGGGTAGTGCATGTCCCTCTGCCAGCGTATAGTCGCTGATGCTGTATAGCAGTGCGTTTAGTCCGCGCTTGCGCACCTCTGTTGGGTCCAGTATGCGCAGTGTGCCCGACGCTGCATTTCGTGGATTGGCAAGCGGCGATAATCCTTCAGCTATACGTTGTTTATTGTATGCCTCAAATACCTGCTTGTGTATTACTATTTCACCGCGTATTTCTATTTGGCTAATACCGTACTGCATCAGCGGAGCCGATAATGGGATAGCTTTTATCTGCCTGATGTTTGTAGTCACATCTTCACCCATCACACCATCGCCGCGAGTAGCGCCTCTGCTCAGCGCGCCGTTGTCGTATATTACCGATATACTTGCTCCATCGTATTTTGGCTCAACGCAATAGGTTATAGCATCGGTTTTTGCCAGTTCCTTACACCTTCGGTCCCAATCTAACAGATCCTCTGCATTATAGGTATTATCCAGACTAAGCATTGGCGTAAGGTGGCTAACCGTTGGGAAACGTTCGCTCAGTCCCTTAGCTACGCGTTGCGTTGGCGAATCGGCAGTTACTTGTTCTGGAAATTGTTCTTCCAGAAGTTTCAATTTCTTAAAAAGCCCGTCGTACTCCGCGTCTGAAAGCGTAGGGTTACTCTGTACGTAATATTTCCAGTCGGCATAATTAATAGTTTCCCGTAGTAGCGCTATCTCCTCTTCTGGATTGCCGTTATGGGTTGCCAGCAATTGTTTTGCCTGGTTATATATACGTATTTCGTCTTGTGGCATGTACATGTTGCAAAGTAAAGAAGATTTACCGTTTATTTTTGTCTCGGTAGCTTCGGAATTTGCATACATATTCAGCTTTATTTTGGCGACCGCTTTGTTGTTATTATACTTGTGGCTGTTACTATATTGTTTGGGTAAATACGCACATTGTTCACCAATATTTTCTGTCATCCTTGAAAAAAGTATTCATTTCGTATACCTCCTTTACCCGCAAAGAGCGTGCGGGTATGGTAGTTGTTTGCGGAATAATAGTTTTGTTACTCATTATTTACGCAATCATGGGCTATTGGGTACAACCAGCTACCGATGATGCCGCAAATGTGCGCTTGACCGAATCGTGGCAAAAATATCGCCGCGCACAAACTCCGGCTAATACCCTTAGTTCTCTGCGCAACAATGGCGGTATGAAGCAGGAGCAACAAAGAGTACCTACACCGCAGCAAGATTCTATAAATGTAAACGCAGCAGATTCCGCTCAGTTGGTCGGTATAAAAGGCATTTCTCCAGGCAACGCTGCCCGTATTATAGCCCGCAGACAACGGCTGGATGGGTTTAGAACTTACGATGAGCTACGCCGGGCAATGATTACCAATGACGAAGACTTTGAATTGATAAAGAAATGCCTTTATCTGGGCGCCTATAAAAAATGACATTTTCAAATTATTCGCTTTTTTAGTTAGGTTCAGAAAAATGTCGTAAAATTGCGCACAATCGTAAAATAGCCTATAATTATATGGATTTTAACTATACGGAACATCAGGTATCCATTGCAGAAATGATTAGAGATTTTGCAACCAAGCACATTCGCCCTAATATGATGGAGTGGGATGAGTCGCAAAAATTCCCTATCGATTTGTTTCATAAAATGGGTGAGTTGGGTCTTATGGGCGTATTGGTGCCGTCAGAATATGGCGGATCAGGTCTCGGTTATTTCGAGTATGTTACAATTATAAGTGAAATCGCCAAGGTTTGCGGATCTATAGGTCTTTCTGTTGCAGCGCATAATTCATTATGTACCGGGCATATTTTGTATTTTGGTAGTGAAGAACAAAAGCAAAAGTACTTGCCAAAGCTGGCGAGCGGCGAATGGATAGGCGCTTGGGGTCTTACTGAGGCTAATACAGGAAGCGATGCTGGCAATATGCGCTGCACTGCCACCCGCGATGGCGATGACTGGATACTAAATGGCACTAAAAACTGGATTACGCATGGTATCAGCGGAAATGTAGCGGTTGTACTTGCCCGCACCGGTGAACCAAGAACTAAAAATAACGTTACTGCGTTTATAGTGGAGCGCGGCACACCAGGTTTCATGGCCGGCAAGAAAGAAAACAAGCTGGGTATGCGCGCCAGCGAAACGGCTGAATTGGTATTCGACAACTGTCGTATATCTGATGCGCAAAGAATGGGCGGTGTAGGCGAAGGTTTCATTCAGGCAATGAAGGTGCTCGATGGCGGTCGTATATCTATTGCCGCTCTTTCGTTAGGCATAGCTAAGGGCGCTTACGAGGCGTCTCTGAAATATTCTAAAGAGCGTCAGCAGTTTGATCAGCCCATTTCCAATTTTCAGGCTATTGCCTTCAAACTGGCAGATATGGCTACGCAAATAGAAGTGTCAGAATTGCTGATATATCAGGCCGCAGATTTGAAAAATCGCCACCAGAAAATGACAAAGGAATCGGCAATGGCTAAGTATTATGCTTCAGAAGTAGCAGTACGTGTGTCTACCGATGCAGTTCAGATATTTGGTGGATATGGCTATACAAAAGATTTCCCTGTAGAAAAATACTATCGCGACAGCAAATTATGCACTATTGGCGAGGGAACTTCTGAAATACAGAAATTGGTAATATCCAGAGATATTTTGAAATAAGAAAACAGCATAAAAAAATAGAAGGGACTAAAAGTCCCTTCTATTTTTTTTATGCAATTGTAGTTATTGTTTTAGATAATCGAACCAGCTTAGGCCAAGCTTGGTATTTCTGGTTAAAATCAACTCAACCGACGATACGTTTTGAATATAGTACTGAAGGGTATCATTTGCCCTGTATGCCATCCACACCGAATCTGTACCTACTATTTTCCAGTTGTATGGTAAAACTATATCCGAACTTTTGTCATTAACATGGGTTATTTCTTCTCCACTACCATCGGCTGCAAAAAAAATAGTGTTTGTTATCTGGCTCTGTTGCAGGAATATTTCCCGTTCGTCAATTTTTCCGTTATTATTGTCGTCGTTGGCATATTTATATAGCTTCCACTTACCCTGAATCCTATCGTACGGCGTTTTCACTGAATCGTTCCGCCTACAAGCCCCAAGAGCTAATAAAAGCGCCACAACGCCACACCAACAAGCAACGACGGCTTTTTTTATCATAATACGGGTGTGCAGACCGAATTTGAATAATCACTCTGCACGGCTATAACAAATTTACAGATAAACAGCTTACGAAAGCCAACTAATAGTCGCCAAAAGAAGTTTCTCCCAATTGTGCAAGCGCATCGGCAAGTTGTTTGTCGTTTGGCGCAATTCCGTGCCATTCGTGGGTTCCTTCCATAAAGCTAACGCCCTTGCCCATAACTGTCTGCATAAGTATTACCACCGGTTTACCATTGCCTGTCATAGACTTTGCTTGCGCTAAGCCAGCTAATGTTGCGTCCATATCGTTGCCGTTCATTTCCATAACCAGCCACCCAAAAGCCTCAAACTTAGCCCTGAGCGAACCGAGGTTAAGCACATTATCTGTAGGGCCGTCTATTTGCTGTCCGTTTACATCTATCGTAGCAATCAGATTGTCAATTTTGTTATGGGCGGCAAACATTATTGCTTCCCAGTTTTGGCCTTCTTGCAGTTCACCATCGCCATGTAGCGAATAAACGAGGTGCGCATCATTGTTCATTTTTTTTGCAAGCGCTGCACCGCAGGCTACACTCATACCCTGCCCCAGCGAACCGCTGGCTATACGCACGCCAGGTAAGTGCTCGTGTGTTGCCGGATGTCCCTGTAATCTTGAATTGATGACTCTGAAAGTGTTTAATTCACTTACCGGAAAATAACCAGAGCGAGCCAATACACTATAAAAAACAGGCGATATGTGGCCATTAGACAGGAAGAAAACATCCTCGTCCTTACCATCCATATCAAATCCGTCTTTACGGTTCATTGTTTTAAAATATAAAGCGGTCAGGTAGTCTGTGCAACCCAACGAGCCGCCCGGATGTCCGCTTTGTACTTTATGCACCATACGCACTATATCGCGGCGCACCTGTGTGGCCATCTCTTTCAAGCTATTTGTATCCATTTTATATAAGGGGAAATTGCGTGCAAAAGTAGGCGTTTAGCCCGATTTTTTTTCTTAAAATTTATACAAGTAGCTTTTGTGGCTGTTTTAAATGCTGGCAGAACGTTTGTCGTTAATGTACTTTCTTATATAGAAGGCTATTATACCGCTAACAATAATGATAGCGGCGCCAATTCGGTATTTTACTTCATTATTAAAGAAAATAAACATCCAGATAAATATGCTAATTATAGCAGGTATTGGGAATAACGGCATTTTGTAGGGGCGGTTATCGGT
>CAZLPE010000186.1:0-5748 GCA_964561325.1 uncultured Flavipsychrobacter sp. | reverse complement strand
ATGGTTTTGTGCAGGTCTTCGACTTGTACACTTTTCCCTATCACGAACCGGATTCATTATATAGGGTAGGGCTCGATTTTTTTCTGGACAGGTCTACTTGCGCTATTGCGAATATCAATGGTTTCAACGGGCCAGCCGTTGCGCCACACCGATCGATTACTTTGTTCAGATTAATTGACTTTATAAATCCCAATGAACAGCAGTTGTATAACTGGCAGGTAGGCGATATTATAGAAAGCGTGCATGCTGTGGGTTCGGTGTTCCCGTCATTGACCTATGAATACCTTACCGATACTATAACCAGCAGATCTGCTCCGGGGACGGCGGTGAACCTTTTTATTTCAGGGACTAATCTTTCCTGCCCACCTATGCCGGGGCTCTGTCAGATGATATGTAACGGCGGGCCGCATACACTTTACGACAATCGCTACCCGATAGCGCCTAATGGCTACATGCCCGAAAGCAAGTATGGTAGTGTTTGGACCGATGATTATATTTTCTATTACCCCAACGATACTACGCATTGCACAGATGCGCCTGCATACATAGCCCTCGGATTCGATTATAATCCCTGGGGGCTTGGTTATACCTTAAAGCGTACAGATTATAAATTGGGTATTGGCAAAACCAACTATCACTATTTTGTTGGCGACCCAACTACCGAGATAGATTATATAGGCTTCTTTAAACTGAATGGTATTGAATGCGGCATTCCACGAGGCGTACCTGCCGACCCATCGGGCATTGGTGAGGCGTTGAGCAGCGATGTAAAATTCCGTTTGTACCCTAATCCTGCCAGCGATGCAGTGACTATTACCATGAGTACAGGTAACAGCGCGAAAGTGCAGGTTGTAGATGCATTGGGTAGGGTGCGGCTACAGCAAACAATAATAGGCGTAACAGCAGAGCTGAATGTGAGCAGTTTGACCACTGGCATATATAATGTTGTCAGGACAGACGATCAAGGCAATAGGCATAGCGAAAGGCTGGTAGTAACCCATTAATACCTGAACCATATCTCGGTAGCGCCAAAGCCATACTTGCCGCTCCATTCGTTTTTAAAGCGGGCTACCTCGGGCGTTTTTTTTAATACTGCATGCACCTCATCGCGCAGTCGGCCCTTGCCCAGGCCATGTATCACTATCATGCGGTCTTGGCGATGTACAATGGCCAGTTGTAAATAATGCTCCAGCACGCCCAGTTGAATTTTTACAATATCGGCGTTCGATAGTCCTTTGCGGTTTTCGGTAAGCGCCTCTATATGCAGATCCAGTTCCTGTTTGGCGGCTTCTATGGTTTTTACCGTAACATGGTCGGTTGGGGCGGCCAAATTCTTGGGTTCAAATTTTTCTAAAATCTCCGGTTTTTTCTTAGGCGAAAAGTCATCAATTAAAGCGTATGCGAATGTAGGCTCGCTGCGCTCCAGCAATGCGTTTACGTGTTCGAACAGTTTAGAGGGGCGAATCCGCAGTATGCCCTCCTCTATACCCATGTTGGCGTTTTGTATGTCGGTTAGCTGCCAGTGAAACCGGGGTTGGTCGTTCATATTCATATACGATACGCTGTGCAGGTACACATTACCAAAAGCATGCAGCGTGCCCTCGTGCTTAAACTCGCTCTTGTGATTGATGCGCATATCGTAGATGAAGCGAACGCTATGAGGCAATTCATTGAGCAGGTATATCTTCATATAGTCTACCACCTCCTCCATTTCCTCTATCTTAAAAACAGGTAAAAACGACAGGTAAACGCCTTTAGCCAGTCGCTGACGGCGTTCTGTAGTTTTCTCCACCGGTAGCTGCTCGGGCAGGGTGGGAAATTTGTTTTTCTTGGGTTTCTTCTCAGTAAACCAGTTGAGGTAAGGGTGGTCTATTTCGTCGATATAAGTGGGGAAAATAGTGCCTTTTACATCTATTTCCACCATTTGTTTATCAATAAATGCGGTTACATGTCCTTCCTCGCCTGTACGTTTCAATACGATAAGATCGCCAATAGAAAATTTCATAAGCTTTTGTTGCGCCCTTATGTTTCGCTATCAGCGTAGGGCATTTAAACGGAATAAGGTTGCGTTAATCGTTGCGGCCATTTGCTGCGAGCTGGTCGTGCAAAAATGCGATCATTTTAGCTACAGCCTTGCCTCTGTGACTGATGCTGTTTTTTACAGAGAGCGGCAATTGGGCAAATGTTTCGGCATAGCCATCGGGTACAAATATAGGGTCGTAGCCAAAACCGCCGTCGCCCCGTTTTTCGGTAATGATTTGTCCGCTGCACACACCCTCGAAGTAATGGACATTATTTTGCCAGATCAGGCAAATCACCGCTTTGTAATAGGCCGACCTATCTGCTGCGTCTTGCAGATTGGTAAGTACCAGTTGCAGGTTTTGCTCGTCGTGGCGCTTGCCGCTGTAGTGGGCGCTTATCACGCCCGGCGCTCCGCCCAGTGCATTTACACACAGTCCGCTATCGTCGGCAAACACATTTTTGCCGCAGAAACGGTGTATGGCGTCGGCTTTTGTATGTGCATTTTCTTCAAAAGTATCGTAGGGCTCTGGTATGTCTTTATCAAAGCCTATATCGTTTAGCGACAGTAAGTTAATGTCTTGCACCATCTGGCGAATCTCCAGAATTTTTCCTTTGTTGTTGGATGCTATTACAAGGTCTTTCAAAGCGCGGCAATTGTGTGACAGATGATATACAAAAATAAACAGAGCAAGCCAATCCGCTTGCTCTGTTTACTGATTTTTGAAAAAATGGGTGCAAATTATTGTCCCACATCAAATATTTGGTTTGTTGGATGACCAACAATTATTTCCATTCGCGGCTTGCAAAACGTGAGCTTACAACCAGCTCTTTGCTACCCGGAGTGTATTTGTAGAAGCCTTCGCCCGATTTAACACCCAGGTATCCTGCCTGTACCATGTTGGCCAGCAGGGTAGCGGGTGCGTATTTCTGGTTGCCAAAGCCCATATGCAATACATGCATGATGCTATAGCAAGTATCGAGACCAATAAAGTCGGCGAGTTGCAGCGGGCCCATAGGGTGCGCCATACCCAGCTTCATAATTGTGTCTATTTCCTGCACGCCGGCAACGCCTTCCTGCAATGCCAGTACCGATTCGTTGATCATCGGCATCAGAATGCGGTTAGAGATAAAGCCGGGATAATCGTTAACAACGCAAGGCACTTTGCCCAGTTGCTCAGAAAGTTTATAAATTGTTTCAGTTACTTCTGCATCGGTGCCATAGCCATTGATGATCTCTACCAGTTTCATTACAGGCACAGGGTTCATGAAGTGCATGCCAATAACCTTTCCCGGACGCTTGGTAACAGACGCTATGCGCGTAAGCGAGATAGAAGATGTGTTGGAAGCGAGGATGCAGTTTGATGGGCTGAACTGATCGAGCTGGCGGAAAATGTTGAGTTTCAGCTCAATGTTTTCTGTAGCTGCTTCTACTACGAGGTCGCTTTCTTTTACCGCGTCTTCCATATTGGTATAGGTAGAGATACGCGCCATAGACTCTTGCTTGAGCTGCTCAGTGATAGAGCCTTTTGCCACAAGACGGTCCATGTTTTTGCCAATGGTAACAAGGGCTTTATCGAGCGCGCCCTGATTGATATCCATCATGCGGACATTGAAGCCGTGCTGTGCGAAAACATGGCTGATACCGTTTCCCATAGTACCAGAACCAATAACTGTAACAGTATTTAATTTCAAAGACATAAAAGTGGTTATTTCGTTGTTTGAGGGCGCAAGGTACGCAATGCATTACCAATTGTCAAAAAAACAGGGTCTGATACTTATCATTATTAAGATATGATTTTGTTTATATTTGTTGCGCCATAGATAATTGATGTTGCAGTCAAAATTGTATCTTCGCGCGTATGAAATTTCTCATAGTAGGTTTGGGCAACATTGGCATGGAGTACGATGCTACCCGTCATAACATAGGGTTTGATGTAGCCGACACTTTTGTATTGAAAAATGGAGGAACTTTTACGCTGGACCGCCACGCCTATGTAGCCGAGGTGCGCTGGAAAGGGAAAACATTTGTGGTGATAAAACCTACTACCTTTATGAACCTGAGCGGTAAGGCCGTGAAGTATTGGCTGGATAAAGAAAAGATACCCGTAGAAAACATGCTGGTGATAGTAGACGACCTGGCGCTGCCGCTGGGTACGTTGCGCCTGCGCGCCAGCGGTAGCGACGCCGGCCACAACGGGCTAAAAAACATACAACTGGTGTTGACCAATGATAAATACCCCCGGCTCAGGTTCGGGATAGGCAGCGATTTTCCGAAAGGCAGGCAGGTAGAATTTGTACTGGGTAAGTGGAAGCCATCTGAAATGCAATCGGTAAAAGATATGATTCTGAAAAGCGTAGACGCTATCGAGGCGTTTGCGAGTCAGGGGCTGGGCAAGGCAATGACAGAGTTCAACAGGTAATTTGTACTACAATTTTTAAAAGTAACCCCCCTAAATGCTATTCTAGCGTTTAGGGGGTTACTTAATATGGATAAGCGTTAGCTTAGTTCTTTACTACCTTCATTACTTTGGTAGCATTAGCGCCCTGCAACGTAACATAGTATATGCCGGTTGCCAGCGATTTAATATCTACGTTGGTAGTAGTGGCAGTGATGGCCTGTTGCAGCATTTTCTGTCCTACCATGTTAGTAATTGTTACCGAGTTGAAATCCAGATTGTCGGTTTTGATCGTCAATTGGTCGTGCGCCGGGTTAGGGAAAATAGCCGCGGTTTCGGTAGTGGCAACATTAATAGTTTTAGATGGCGTGCCTATAATATTGATGGCGGTATTGGTACGCACTGCCGGGTTGCTGTCGAAGAAAATACCCGCATGATTTGTTATTAAAGTACCTGCCGCTAAACCCGTTTTAGTTTTGATATTGAACACAATCATACCGTGGCACTGATCGTGGTGCGAACTGTCGAGCAAATTGATATTCGGGAAATCAAACTTCAATGTTGTATGCCCGGTGTTGATGAGCTTTGCTGTTAGCATTTCGTGCGATGAAGCTACAATTGTCATAGATTTTGGGTCTACAAAATCAGAAAGTGTGTCCATAACGCGAATGTTGAAAGCGGTATCGTTGCCAGTGTTTTCAAAACCTATGGTGTATTGCAGCGTTGTGCCCGCGGTAATGTATCCTTCGGGCGAAACAGCTACATAATTGGGGTCGTAAGCGCCTCTTACGGTGTCTTCGTGGTGGCAATCATTGTTGGTGCTATCGTCGTCGCCGGTATGTGGAAACGCAAAATAGTTGGAATGAACGGTGTCGCCTGTTACCAGAAGTCCGGTAGTAGTGTTGTACCTGAGGGAAACGCCCAGGTAGGTGGGGCCGGTAACTTGCGATAGCGCTGCAACATTCCAGGTAACGGTATTGCCCACTACTGATGCAGGAGTTGGCGAAGCAGAATAAAACTCATACTTAGGGGAGAAGTTCATACTTACTGTTGCATCTGTTGGCGTGCAGTATAGATTGTTGAGTATCATGCCAGCGCTACCGCGATTGGTGTTGGCCCTGAATGATGCATACTGTGTGATGTCGAAGTTGGAAGTAGAAGTGCATGTAAGGCCAAAGTACTGAGTAGGCAAGCTATAGCTGGTAGTTTGCAGCGTATCGTATATTATGCCGGTAGAAGGGCAATACATAGATAACCCCACGGGTATAGATAACGAGCGGAATGCATATACGTCGCCCGGATTGCCAAATGCGCGATAGTAGAAACCGCT
>CAZLPE010000185.1:0-5835 GCA_964561325.1 uncultured Flavipsychrobacter sp. | reverse complement strand
GCGCTTTAAAAGAGCTACTATTGAAATTGAAAAAACATTTTTGAGTTTGTAATAAGTAAATATGTGGAGTATGCAGACGGTTATTAAATTGGTAATACTGGCATTTATGCTTTCCGCATGTAGCATTTATCCAAAGATCAACCACAAAAAAATCGTTTATCAAGTGTTTGACTCTTTAGAACAGGAGATAAGTAGAGAAATAAATGCAAATTTACCCTACAAGCCTGTAGGGGTACTTTTGGATGTTGTAGACGAAAGGATACAATATAAACTCTATCATGTTCATTTCAAACAGAAAAATTATGATTCAATTTTTGCATATTTAAATTCTGGGGGTACTTTATACACGCTAACATTAGCCTATGATAAGTATAAACCACACTTATATATGCCTTACTTTACCGTTTCTAATCGCTTTTTGTCAATAGGCGGTAAATTGTACCCTATAAGTATCTATGACGATGATGCTAAGCTCTCCACAGTTAATTACAAAAGCTATTATTCAAGAAAGAATAATGCGGATGGCTTTAGCTTTGGCCTTTTGAGGCATTCTAACGATAGTACTCGCAAGTACTTTGTAAACATGGCAACTCATAAATTCGTAAAGTTTTAATCAAAGGCATATGAAACATTTTTTAGCAGCGTCTATTTTATGGCTCAGTGCTATATTGTGTGGTTGTAAAGCACAGCGATATGAGGCGTACCAAAATAAAATAGTCTATAGAGTTTTCGATTCTCTTGAGCAATATTTTTTTGATGAAATTAAGCATAATAAACAGCCATTAGGGGTAGTAATAGAAATTGCCAGTGATAGCTTGATGAACGATGCCAATGAAAAAGTACATAGATACCAAAAATATAGGTGCAATGACACGAATTGCATATACTATTATTATAGCGGGCCTTACGATTATCTTTATAAAATAGGGCTTGTGTATAGCTACAAAGGGTTAAAGGAAGAACGTGAAATATTCAAAAAATCTAATCGTTATTTTGGTATCAGAGGGCGAATATATCCCATTTATTTCGCCAATATAGACGATGATTTTGCAACAGAATTTAAGAAAGATAACACCGAAAAAAGGATTGCACCAACTAAGAAATTTCAAAATGTACATTTTATTGAGGCCGATATTTTCAATGTAGTATATCTTTTGGATGATAGTATAAGAGGCGCGAGTAACAACTATTGGTTTATTTATGAGAGGCCGCTCGAAAGGAGTTTTATTCGCAGATAACGTACCAAACAAGTGTTGTACAAAAAGATATTTGGCGACTGCTGTGCCGCAAGTGGGCTGTACATGCCCCGAGTAAGGCGCTGCCTTTTATAGCCCAAAGTGCGGTTTATACACATTTTCTTTATTTTTGGGTATGTTTTATTCATTCAAGGGGTTTAGGCCGGTGGTGCACCCCAGCGCGTATGTGCATCCGCAGGCGGCTGTTACCGGCAATGTTATTATAGGGCGTAATGTATATGTGGGGCCGGGCGCGGCCATTCGCGGCGACTGGGGCGGTATAGTGATAGAAGATGGCTGCAATGTGCAGGAAAACTGCGTGATACATATGTTTCCGGGCGTAACGCTTACGCTGCGCGAGGGGGCGCACATAGGCCACGGCGCCATAGTGCATGGCGCCAATGTGGGCCGCAACACGCTGGTGGGTATGAATGCTGTGCTGATGGACGAGGCCGTGATAGGCGACGAGTGCATAATAGGCGCTATGACCTTTGTGCCCGCCAAAACCATAATACCCAATCGCAGCCTGGTGGTGGGCAACCCCGGCAAGGTAATAAAGCAGGTGAGCGACGAAATGATAGCCTGGAAAACCAAGGGCACGGAGCTATACCAAATGCTGCCCGCCGACTGTGTAGAGAGTATGACCCCATGCGAGCCCCTGACCGAGCCCGAACCCAACCGCCCGGCGCAAGAGCGCCTGTATGCTACCTGGGAGGCTATAAAAAACAAAAAAGCATAGCCGCGCGGCTATATACACATAATAAAATAGTCCCGCAGGGCGGGACTATTTTATTAGAGACCGCGTTAGCGGTATAAGATAAATTAAGCGTTAGCTTCTTCTGAGTGTACCAGTTCGTTTACAAACTTAGCAACTGCAGCAATGCGCGCGTGGTTGAGCGCATAGTGAATGAATTTACCATCGCGCTCAGTGATAACGATGTTTGCGCGGCGGAGGATAGCCAAATGCTGAGAAGCAACAGACTGCTCTAAACGCAATTTCACGTAGATGTCGGTAACATTCATACGCTTGTTTTCTTCAAGCAACTTCACGATTTGCTGACGCAATTTGTGATTGATTGCTCTTAATGTCATAGCTGCGTTTTTTACAGCTACGTAGTCTAACTTAATGTGTTCGCTTGAACCTTCATTTTTCCGAATTACCAGAGTGTTTGCTGATACCGTAGTGTCCATTTAAAATTTAAATTTACGATGTTAATTAAAAAAGATTTTCCTGTCCTATATACCCCTGTGATATAAACTATATGAATATTCCGCAAACATACTCAATTAAACCGATATGAAATTCACAATGTTGAATAAAAACGTTAACGCAAAGTTAAAGTGTTGAAAAAATTTGACATAGGTATTTATACTTCACTGACAATCAACTACTTATGAGTATAAACTTGTTTCAGATAAAAGGGCTCGGAAGTATGTAAATTTACAATGCTATTACATTTAAAATCGCTGTAAGCATACTCCGACCACTGCATAAAATTAATTTCAATATCAGTTATCACCTCAATATTATTAACTTTTGGTTGAATAAAAATTTGAGCGGCGGCATCGGCGGTAATATGTATTTTTTCAACAACTCCTATGATTTTGGTTAGTTCGTCCTCAGAAAAGTGGCCTGGTTCATTCAGGGCATTAAAATCGGCATCATAAATGGCGGCAAAATACTCGTGTTCGCGGGCGGTTAGCACAGCGCCGTAGGCGCCATAGCCTCCCCTATTTGCACGGTATGTCTGGCGGGCCAGTATGGTCAGTTTGTTGTGCAATATAAGCGGCAGATCGAGCGCATAACATATCCCCTTGGCGGTAGCCATACCTATGCGCAAACCCGTGTACGAACCCGGCCCTGCGCAAACCGCCACGCCCGATAGTTGGCTCATAGCTATACCCGCATCGGCAAGCGCTCCCTCTATGAGCAGATTGATAGCGGCAGCATGGTTGCGCGCCACTTCGGTGGTTCTCGCGGCTATCAGCAGGCCGTCGGCGCTTATAGCCACAGCGCCGGTGTCGGCCGATGTATCTATTAACAATAAGTAAATCATGAATCGTGTACAAATGTACGGTAGTAGTTACATTTGCAGGTATGGAAAAGAAAATCATTAACACTTCGCAGGCGCCAGCGCCTATAGGGCCATATAATCAGGCGGTAAAAATGGGAGATATGTTGTTTATATCGGGCCAGATAGCGCTGGATGCAGCCACCGGCGCACTGGTGCAGGGCGATATAAAAACCGAGACAACGCAGGTAATGAACAACCTGAAAGCTATACTAAACGAAGCCGGAATGGGCTTTGAAAACGTAGCAAAGACCACTATTTTCCTCATGGATATGGGTCAGTTTGCACAGGTAAACGAGGTATATGCCAGCTACTTTACCGCCGATGCGCCGGCCCGCGAAACCGTACAGGTATCGGGCTTGCCCAAGGGTGTAAACGTAGAAATAAGCATGATAGCAGGGAAATAATTTTAACATTTGCCCCCTGCATTCAGTAGCGTAAAACTTAAAGGTGCGCCGAGCTATTAACGCCGGCGCACCTATGTACGATATCATCCACTTTTAGTTACTACCCTTTTTTCTGCTCCTTAGCCCATGCATCTTTCAGCGTTACGGTGCGGTTAAAAATCAGCTTGCCCGGCGCGCTATCTTTATCTACACAAAAATAGCCCTTGCGCATAAACTGAATTCTGTCGCCTTCGCGTGCATTAGCCAGCTCGGGCTCTATGTATATCTCCGGCAACACTTGCATAGAGTCGGGATTAATGTATTCTTTAAAGTCGCCGTCCTCGTTCGACGGATCTTCTACCCTAAACAAACGGTCGTACATGCGCACCTCTGCGGTTTTGGCATGCGCTGCGCTCACCCAGTGTATAGTGCCCTTCACCGTCAGGCCGCTGGTGTCGTTGCCGCTCTTGCTTTCGGGCAGGTAGGTGCAGTACACCTCCGTAATATTGCCGGCATCGTCTTTTGCAAAACCGTCGCACTGCACTATGTATGCGGCTTTTAGGCGCACCTTTAGCCCTACGCCCAACCGGAAGAATTTTTTAGATGGGTTTTCCATAAAGTCTTCGCGCTCTATCCACAGCGTGCGCCCAAAAGGTACCTTTCTGCTGCCGCTTGTAGGGTCCTCGGGGTTGTTCTCGGCCTCAAATATCTCCTCCTGCCCTTCGGGATAGTTGTTTATTACCAGCTTTATAGGGTCCAGCACGGCCATATATCTGTTGGCGGTTTTGTTCAGGTTTTCGCGCACACAAAACTCCAGCATACTGATATCCACAATATTTTCGCGCTTGGCGATGCCTATGGTGTCGCAAAACTGACGAATGGCTTCGGGCGGATATCCGCGACGGCGCATACCGCTCACGGTGGGCATGCGCGGGTCGTCCCAGGCGGAAACGTGTTTTTCGTTCACCAGTTGCAGCAGCTTACGCTTGCTCATTACGGTATAGGTCAGGTTGCGGCGTGCAAACTCGTATTGGTGCGACGGGAATATCCCCAGCTGCTCTATAAACCAATTGTACAGCGGACGATGGTGTATAAACTCGAGGGTGCAGATAGAGTGGGTTATTTGCTCTATGCTATCGCTTTGGCCGTGGGCAAAGTCGTACATGGGGTATATACACCATTGGTTGCCGGTGCGGTGGTGATGCTCGTGTTTTATACGGTACATCAGCGGGTCGCGCAGCAGCAGGTTGGGGTGCGCCATATCTATTTTGGCGCGCAGCGTTTTCTCGCCGTCCTTATACTTACCGGCGCGCATTTCTGCAAACAATTGCAGGTTTTCTTCTATGCTGCGGTTGCGGTACGGGCTGTCGGTGCCGGGCGCTATCGTCGACCCCTTAGTGGCGGCTATTTGCTCGGCAGTACTGTCGTCTACATACGCCAGCCCCTTGCCGATGAGCGTAACAGCAAAATTGTAGAGCTGCTCAAAATAGTCGGAAGCATACAATTCGTTATCCCACGTAAAGCCCAGCCATTTTATATCATTCTTAATGCTTTCTACATATTCGGTATCCTCGGTTACCGGGTTGGTATCGTCGAACCGCAGATTGCATTTACCATTATATTTTTTGGCAAGGCCAAAGTTGAGGCATATAGAGGTAGCATGCCCTATGTGCAGGTAGCCGTTGGGCTCTGGGGGAAAGCGCGTATGCACCCTGCCGCCATGTGTGCCGGCGGCAATATCGGCTTCTATAATTTCTTCTAAAAAATTCAATGATTTTTCTTCACTCATATTGCAAAGTTAAAAGTTTACATCTTGTACCTGGTTGCGCATACAGCAGCGCGTAATATACAGACCTGTAAAACAGGGCGCTGTAAGCCCGCTGTGGCATCCGCTGCAAAAGTAGATTAATTGCCCGAGTGTTGGGTATGGGTGAGCAAACCTGTTTAGCTGGCTATTGCAGCACCCTATAGCCAAATTATCGCAATACTTGCTTACAAACCTAACATATCATGAGCGGCGAAGCATTGGCGGCAAAAAATGATAAACAGCCTCAAACCCTAAAAAAGAAGCGCTCAACTTCATAGAATTTCTGATAGAAAAAGCGAACAAAGAACATAAAAAGGCAACACCAAAAGCCGGGT
>CAZLPE010000184.1:0-5912 GCA_964561325.1 uncultured Flavipsychrobacter sp. | reverse complement strand
AATGATACTGGAAGAAAACGATGTGACGTATTATTTTAAGCAGTTTAAGTAGGTGGGAGGCTAATTTGTTATAGATGTTTAAACTGGATAGGAGTATCGGAAGGGACATTCTCATACCGAAGAAGCTAAACAATTGGACTATTGGATGACAAAAACCGTTGATGAGTGGTTAGCTGCATCTATGTAACTAAATAGTATCGCCTACAAATTTGTTATTAATGCGCCCTGTGATTGAATTTTCAGTTCGACTTGATAAAATTGAACCGTATTTGATTCTGCTGATCTTTAATTGAACCCCTTGTCATTCACATTTTACAATGCGAATTTTAGTCAGATAGCAATGGCGCAGATTTCCTTTTGGTTGCACTTTGGTTGTCAAATTGAATACTATTCGTAACTTTGATTTGAAGTTAAATTTCTCGTGGAGATTACAAGATCTGCAATAGATGATCTTAGGAATGGTGAAATGATTTTTGCGGGAGTAAAGTTGCGTATTACGTAGCTTTTCGCGTTGCAATTAATACTAAATGTTAAAGCGCTTTTATAATGCTAAAAAAGGTTGTTATATCATCTTCTAATGTGAAGGCAATCGCATTTCTTGACGATTTAAGCAAGAAAAAAGATGCAATTAGGAAAAAGCTGGAGAGCAAAACTATTGCCGGAAAAAGCATCGCTCATAGGTCTACTAATTAATTCTTTCTGGATTTCTATTCTTATTTTGTCGAAGAGTGTGAGGGGGATATTGTTTACAGCTTTTCCACTGTAAACAGTACGGTTGTTTGCGTCTATTTTAGCCCGGATCAATATGTTGATTATGTTGCAAATTATCCGACCCTTTTAAATTGTGGTTATGGGTTTGGGTTTTACGCTACCGCCACGCCGAATAATCCACAGAAGGCGCCGGATGAAAAACTAAAGAAAACAATAATAAAAATAATATTCGACTTTCTTGCTACGCAAGATGAGGACGTAGTATTGCTGTATCATTGCGATCACTCAGATGACAGGCAAGCGTTGCGCCATAGAAAATTCAACTATTGGTATGATAGTTGCCCAGACAACAGACAGGTTATTAAAGAAACAATTGAAATAGAGAAATATCTTCCTGACGGCAGTTCTAAAACGTATTATATGGGCTATATAACCCCATCTGGCAACAAGAGCAGTCGGCAGGCAAAAAATGAGTTCGAAGAATTTGCCGTAAACTTAACGAATGAAGAAAAACAATAAATTTCTATCGCCTCCCAACCTACTTTACTTTCGGTTCCTATACCTATTACACTCTACCCTCAATATCCCGCCATCATCATCTCACCTCTACCAGATAAAAATGCTTTACTACTTTGCTGCGCGTGGCGGGGTTGAGAAAGTCGGGGGTTAGCTCGCTTACTTTATAAAACGGACCGTGATGCAGCGTCTTGTAGTTCATCCCGTTTTGTTGCAGTTCGTTCAGGCCTTTGTCCATGGTGAGCACATATTTACGGCCAGCCAGTTGTGTGGGGTTATCTATGCCGGCTATTGTGCCTTGCGCATAAAACTGCAGGCAGTTGAGCGGGTCGTCTACGCCCATAGTCACAACCTGATCTACAGGCAGCGATCTGTCGTGAATGTACCGACCGGCTTGCGACCCTACCTGATAGCGGAGCAGCGTGGTGTAGAGGTGGTTGGTGACAAATATATTGGCTATAATCATGCCGCTTGCCGCCAGCATAAATACTTTGCCGGGCATGCCTTTGAAGGTGGCCAGAAATATCCACAACGCCGTAGCTACCGCCCAGCCTGTAACAACCATAAAGCCCGATGGGAATACGTAAGCCACCAGCACCAGCGCCACAAACAGTATAATAGCCATCACAACCGTGATAAACGGCTTCATAAATGCATGTAGCTTACGGTACCTTTTCTCTTCTACCATCTGAAATATAAGCCGTGCGGAGATAATAGACGCCAGCGGGAAGGCAATAAAAATATAGTGCGGCAACTGATATGCCGACGAACCCAACGCCATATAAGAAAGCAAAAAGCCGCCTGTGGTTAGCCACTCTTGCTCGGGCAGCAGCCTGAACTTCTGTATAGCCAGTTGCGCTATGTTTATTATCAATGCAGGCGTCAGCAGCAATACCCATGGTAGATACGACCATAGCATATTTGAATACAGGAAAGTAATATCTACGCCGTTTTTCCATGGGCTCTCGCCGGTTATACGGCCAAAGCTCTGACTCCAGTAGAAAAACCGCAAGCCCGATACGCCCTGCTGACCATTCACCAGCGCATCGGGGTGCATATCGTATTGCTGATACAGGCCTATGCTCATGGGCACGAGCAATATGCCTATAACCGCTATACCCAGCAGATAGGCGGGGTTGAAAAAGTTGCGCCATTGGCGCTTTAGTACCCAGTCGGTACCGAAACAAAATACGGGGGTCATAAGGGCTATCGGTCCCTTGGTCATCATACCAAAGGCAATGGCAGCGCTGCCCCAGAGCAGGTATTTTAGTTTTTTTCCGGTTATGTACTCCTGTATCAGCCATACCGCCGTAATGGTCCAGCTCATCAGTATGGTGTCGCAGCGCACATCATTGGTCATGAGCCACATACCCTGGCAGGTGGCCAGTATCAGCGCAGCCATTCGCGCCGTAACATCGCCATACAGCAGGCGGGTAAGCCTGTAGGTGGCATATAGCGCCCATAAGGCAAACAATATAGAAGGCAGTTTGTACCCAAAGTTATTTACCCCAAAGATCTTCATGCTCAGCGCGCTAACCCAAAACAGAAAAGGCGGTTTATCAAGATAGTTGAGTCCCCGGTCGTAAATGTGCAGAAAGTCGCCGCTTTTCAGCATTTCGCGGCTTATTTCGGCATATTGAGATGCATCTATATCCATGGTGTCTATCCTGACGCCGGTGAAATAAATGATGGCTATTACAATAAAAATCCAGAACGGGATTTTGGGCATTGGTATTGGCAGTTTGGTTTCAAAAAAGCTGACTGCAGGCAATGCGCTTATCGCGCGCCTTGTAGTCCGTTGGTTTCATAAGTATATTGTGCAGGTAAAACGGCAGTCCGTTGGTTGTTATTGCTACTGGTCTCTACCCGAAATATTGTATACCCTCATAGGGGTAATTTATGACAGGTTTAGGGCATGCAAATTTTCTGTGAGCAAAAATAGTCGCAATTTTATCCAATGTTGCAATTAAAGTACTTTTCCTTCGATTTAGCCTTTCAATATCCCTTTACTATTGCCAAAGGTACAAAGACGCATCAACCTACGCTAATTACCGCTTTGCGCCTCGGCAATATGGCCGGTCTGGGCGAAGCGCCCGCTATAAGTTATTACAATGTAACCGTGCCGCAAATGATAGAAACGCTGGAGGCCAAGCGCGCGATGATAGAGCGCTATGCGCTTACCGACCCGCAGCGTTTCTGGCATTTTTTGCACCACCTGATTCCCGGCGAGCATTTTCTTACCGCCGCGCTCGATATAGCGGGCTGGGATTTGTTTGCACAAATGCGCCGCCAACCCCTGCACCAACTGCTGGGGCTGAAATGGGACGGCCCGGCGCTAACAGACTACACAATAGGCATTGACGCACTGCCAGAAATGGCGGCTAAAATGACAGCGCACCCTTGGCCGGTATACAAGATAAAAGTTGCCCGACCCGACGACATAGATCTCTTGCGCGGACTGCGTGCGCATACCGCCGTACCCTTTAGGGTAGATGCCAACGAGGGCTGGACGCCCGATGATGCCAAACGCCTGTTGCCCGAACTAAAGGCGCTAAACGTGACGCTGCTGGAACAGCCGCTACCCCGCGAACTGCACGAGGCTATGCCCGAGCTGAAAGCCCTGTCGCCCATACCGCTGTATGCCGACGAAAGCTGCCGTACAGAAGACGATGTTGTAAAATGCGCCGCCGGATACGACGGCATAAATATAAAGCTGACCAAGTGCGGAGGCATAACGCCGGCGCTGCGCATGATAAAACAAGCCCGCGAGCTGGGGCTGAAGGTAATGATGGGCTCTATGAACGAGAGTACTATAGGCGCCGCGGCGGTAGCCAATATGTGGCCGCTACTGGATGAGCTGGATGCCGACGGGCCGCTGCTGCTGAGGCAAGATGTGGCGCAGGGACTGACCTATGCTAACGGAACCATAACGCTGAGCGGCGGCAATGGTCTGGGTGTAAAATACACCGGATTGAGAGATACGCTCTAAAAGAAAAAAACAAGCAACATGGATTATATAAACCTGAATGGCAAGATAACTACAACCAACAAGGCCGCTTTACCTACCGACAATGGCGCGTTCAGGTATGGCTATGGCTTGTTTGAGACTATGGTGGTAGTAAATGGGGCTGTAAGACTGGCCAACTACCACTGGGAGCGGCTTTTTGCCGGCTTGAAGGTATTGCAGCTCGATACGCCGGCCCTGCACACCCCGCAGTGGCTGGAACGCCAGACGCTGGATACCGTGGCGCGCAACAATGCCGAAAACCTATGCCGGGTGCGGCTACAATATTATGCCGGCGGCGGCGGGCTATATGGCCCCAATGCGTCAAAACCGGGCTTTATTATAGAGTGTTTTGAACTGAACGAGGAAGCCATAGCCCTGAACGAAAACGGACTTACTCTGGGCGTGGCCGCCGGGATAGCAAAGGCGTGCGATATGCTGAGCAATCTGAAATCGTGCAATGCGCTGCCCTATGCCATGGGCGCCCGCCAGGCGAAGGCCCAGCGGTGCAATGATATGCTGATGCGTAATACCCACGGCAACATTATAGAAACTACCCTTGCCAATGTGTTCTGGATAAAAAGCGGCGTGGTATATACCCCCCCGCTGACCGACGGCTGCATAGCTGGCGTGATGCGCCGCCATATAATGGACAACATACCTACTGTGGAAGAAACCCTGACAGACGAACGCCTGCAAGCTGCCGATGAGGTATTTGTGACCAATGCGGTAAAGGGTATAAAGTGGGTGAAATCTGTAAACAACAATTACTACGCCGCAGAAGGTGTAAAAAAATTGCATAACTTAGTATTTAATCGGTAACCTCCCTAATTTGATTGCCCTATGAAAAAGTTGTTTGGTTTGGCGCTGCTCTCGCTTATTGGCTCGGCTCAGGTGTTGGCCGATCCGCTCAAAAAAATGTCGTTGGGCGGCGAGATAGGCGTCAATATATCTAACTACTATGGCGAAACCAATGGCGATCCCTACAACAACCTTACTGTAAGGAAACTGCGGGCGGGCGTTGTGGCTGATTATAAGCTGAATGCAAGGTTCAGCCTGCAATCGGCATTGCTGTATGTGGGCAATGGCTTTGAGCCGCTGAAAGGCGACCGCATATATTCTAAAGAGCTGCAGGTGCATACTGTGCAACTGCCTCTACTGGCGGTAGCCAAAATAAATGCGCGCGGCGGCAACACTGCATTCATAGGGCTTGGACCGTATGTAGCGGCCAATGTGGCCGGAAGAACCAATATTTACCACCAGCTTTCGCTTCCGTACCTTGCTTACGACAACATATCGCGCGACCTGAAGGTGGGAAGCAGCGCCGACGACGACGTGAAGATGATAGACTATGGCCTGTGCGCCAACGTGGGCTACCTGCTATCTAATGGCTTATTTTTAAAAGCGCATTATCAGACGGGCATACCCAACCTGCTGCCTGGCGGCGATGAAAAGAACATAATGCGCAACTTCAATTTCGGATTTTCGGCAGGGTATATCATGAAGATGAAGGAACACAAAACGGCAGCCAAACCGAAATAGAAAAGGTGAATCAATAAATATATTATACAGATTTGAGGCGCCGCAGGCGTATGTCGCATACGTGCAATCGGCATAGCGCTATAGGAAAAAATAGCTATGCATCTTAGTCGTAAATTGGGTAACTCATAGCGGCAATTTG